>NZ_AOME01000005.1 GCF_000336935.1 Halococcus salifodinae DSM 8989
CCGCTCGCGGAGAGCGTTCTTGTCGTAGCCTTTGTCCGCAGCGAGAGTCCGCAGATCGCCCGCGTTTCGGCGGGCGATCTGCTCGCACAGGTCAGCGTCGCTCCCTTCGAGCGTGGTTGAACAGTGGATGTCGAGGATCGCTTGGGATTCTGTATCGACGAGCTTCGTGACCTTGAGCGTCTGTACGTGGTAGTTGGTGCGGTGGCAGTAGTGGCGGCTGGCGCGGTCCCGTTCGTAGAACGTGGCGTCGAGGGCGGCGTGTTCGGATGGGTCATGTAGCTGCGCCGACTGGCGCAGCAGCACTCGACAGAGGCTCATCTCGATCTGGTCGAGTGCCTTACACAACGTAGACGGGGCAGGGAGATCGGCCGCGTCGAGGCCGATCTCCCGGATTATTTGTGGCATCTCCTTCAACAAGTCGATGGTCATGCGGTAGGANTCGGCCGCGTCGAGGCCGATCTCCCGGATTATTTGTGGCATCTCCTTCAACAAGTCGATGGTCATGCGGTAGGACGTATCGAGGTAAATTCGGAGACAGTGGAGGGAAACGAAGGCGTAATCAGCGAATCCGCCGCCGATCGGGGCGGCGGATTCGTCTCCATCGCCGGTAACTCTTTGAGCTATGACTACGCATCGCTCGGTGAAGCGGGAGATTTGCGTCATGATCAACTCAAGTCTCTCGCTTCAACGCCTTTGATTTAGCGACCCATCCTGCCGCCGTCTAGTGATTCAACACAGCCCATTATCCATTAACCGACTGTTTCTAACTCATTGTCTTCCTTGTTAAACCAATGAAGTGGACAGGTGTACTCATTGTGAACGAGTTCTTCCTCGACGATCTCAAGACCGAGTGCGGTGAGGTCACGACCAATACGGCTAAGGTCGTCGCCATTGCGCCCGATAGCAACAACGTGGATGTTCTCTTCGCCGGTCATTAACTCTCGAGCTGAGACCACGCCAGAGATCGTCAACGCCTCTTGGGCGAGCTGTTCGCGTTCGGGGATCGGAGCGGTGCAGAAGATAATGGTGAACAGCTGGTAGCCCGCTTGTTCGTAATCGATATCGAGGTGAGCGCCGCGAATGATGCCGTTGTCTTTGAGGCGACCGATACGTTTGCGGACCGTGCTCGGCGAAACGCCATAGTCGTCGGCAATTTCGGCCGCCGACGTTCCCAGGATGTCCTTTTGGAGCCGGTAGATGACGTAGCGGTCCAGTTCGTCGAGTTCACGCGACATACTCTGGGTACGCAACTCCGCTCGGGAAAGCATTTGCTGTCTCCCTACAGCAGCCAGCGTTCGAGTGCGCGCCCGAGCCATCCCGGTGTGGTCTCCTCACGCGGGCGCACGACGAGCACCGGACAGTCGGCACCGTCGGCGAGCGACTTTCCTTCAGTACCGACGACCAGAATGTCGGTATCGTCGTTCTCGACGCTGTTTACACCGCCATCGGAGCGGACGAACGCCGTTCTGACCGGAACAGAACAGAGTGCCGCGACCTCCTCGTGGTAGTCAGCGAGCGTCCGGCGCTGTTCCTCGGAGACGGGCTCATCGCGGCCATACTCTAATATGATCGCCGCATCATGAGCCGCCGCTACCGCGTCGGCGACAGCAATTTTCGCCGGATCGTGGGGTCCTTCATCAGTCAGCACGGTCACGGTCTCGATCTCGTCGCGTTTCGTCTCGCTGTTGTTGACGATGACAGCGTCACAGTCGGTGTGAGTGAGGGCCCACTCGATGTCTGAATCGAACACTCGCTCACGGAGCCGCGACGGCTGCTGTTCCATCACGAGCATGTCCACGTCGCACTCTTCGACATAATTCGCCAGCGCATGGCGGGTGTCGTGACTCACCACCTCACCTACTCGCACTGGAATATCGAGGTCGGTCGCAAGCGAATCAGCCCGTTCTTCGAATTCGATATCAGTAGGGGACTGCTCGGTGGCAGCTTCAAGCGGCACCTGGTCAGCCACTTCGTCGAATCGGATGACCGATACTGCACCGTGTTGGGGCACTGCAAGGTCCGCAGCGACATCCACAAGCATTCCCTCGTGTGAGGCGGCCACGTCCTCTGGAACCGCCACGAGTGCCTCGTACCCCTCGGTCGGGGTGACGGCGTCGCGGGTGCGGTCGACAGCCTGCTTGCCGACTTCGCGGCGAACCGCGTCCATGGCTGCTCCTTCGCGGTCCACCCGGTCGCGGGCGTACCAAAGATACCACATGACGCTACCGGCCGTGATGAGGACAGCCCCAACGAGCGGGATAGTCCCCATCTGCGTGAGCAGGACGAGACCGCCGATGACACCGAACCCCTGCATCCACGGGTACAGCGGCGACTCGAACGTCGGCTCGTACTCCATCGTTCCGCGGCGGAACGCCACCAGGGCGATGTTGATAAGAATGAATACGAGAATTTGGAACGCACTCGCCAACTTGGCGATGCTTTCGAGCGGCACGAACGCGATGAGCACCAGCAATACGACGCCCGTAAGAGTAATTGAGGTACTTGGGGTGTTGAACCGCTCGCTGATGTTTCCGAG
>NZ_AOME01000006.1 GCF_000336935.1 Halococcus salifodinae DSM 8989
AGAGATCACCCTGATGTGTGTCGTCTACAACATCAAACGCTCCGTCACACAGTGAATTCCACCGCCTTACGGCGATTCAACAGAGCCGAGCGTACGACTACAGGGGCAGAGCGATGACGTGGCGGTCGACCAGCGGCTGCTGGGTCTGCTCGGGGGTTCTTTTCTGCTTAGAAAGCGCTTCTCACGCCCTCATAGTACTGTTCCTGAAGTTATGGTTCCGACGATCCAATCGAGGCAACCCCCACGTTCACGATTTGCGCCGCCGCATAGTGGCCCGGAGATGCAGGCTCACTCGTGGGGATGCAGACGGTCGATCGCGGTCTGGACCGCGGCGGTGTGGCCGATCACCGTGACGTGATCGCCGTGCTCGACGGTGACCTCGCGGTCGGGAACCCGACTGTCGCCGTCCCGGCCCACTAGGGCGATCAACGAGCCGTCGGGCAAGTCAGTACCGAGCTCGGCGACACTCCTGCCCACCACGTCCTCGGCGGTGATCTCAATCTCCTGGACGTCCCCCGAGCGATCCAACTCAGTCATCCAGTTCGAGAGGGCAGGGCGCTCGATCGCGTTGTCGATGGCCCATGCGGTCGCCAGTGACGAGGAGATGGTGCGTACCCCCAAATCCTCGAAGGCGTCCGCGTTCTCGGGTTGGTTGACCCGTGCGATCACGTCCTCGATGCCGAAGGTGGTCCCGCCGAACTGTGCCACCAGCAGGTTGACGTCGTCGTCGCCGGTCGCCGCGGCGAGTATCTTCGCGTTCTCCGCTCCCGCCGTCCGGAGCACATCGGTGTCGGTCCCGTCGCCCACTTGGGCGGTGTGACCAGCATCGCGGGCCTGTTCGACCGCCGATTGGCGATTGTCCACGATCACAACGTTCTCGCCGCGCTGTTCGAGGCGCTCGGCGAGCGCGCGGCCCACGCGCCCGCCGCCGACGATGATGACGCGCATGGGGATCACGTCGAGATACTCCGCCAAGTATCGTGCGAACCCGCCCTGGATCAGCACCGTGGCGAAGATCACGAGGAAGACCGTGCCCACGAGGATCGTCGCGGCATCGACGAGGCCTGCGTCCCTGAGTTGGACCGCGAACAGCGTTGCCACAGAGGCCGGGATGATCCCCCGGGGACCGATGAAGCTCACGAACATCTTCTCCTCGCGGGTGAACCGATCACCCCTCGTCGAGAGCGCCACGCCCACCGGTCGGAGCACGAGCGCAACTACCACCACGACCACGAGACCGCCCACACCCAACGCGAGGAGGTCACCGACGTTCAGCAGGGCTGCAAGCGCGATGAACACAAAGGAAAGCACCAGCAAGGTGATGTCGCCCCCGAAGTCGGTGATGTCGGCCTCGTAGGGGATGTCGAGGTTGCCGAGTACGATCCCGGCGGTGGCGACGGCGGCGATGCCTGCCTCCGGCGAGAGGCTGTCCGCGCCCGCGTAGGCCACCAGTGCGCCGGCGAGCACCAACAGTCGGGCGTTGCGCGGCGCGTTCGATGGCGAGAGGTCCACGTAGCGCAACCCGTACCACAACACCGCGGCGACGATCAGCCCAACGAGGATGCCGATGCCGAGCTTCTCGGCGAACGCGGTCACCACGCTGCCGCCAGCCTCGTCCTCCACGATCACGACCTCAAAGACCACTACCGCGAGGATCGCGGCGGTGACGTCGTTGATGATTCCCTCGGTTTCGAGCGCGGTCCCCACCCGATCGCGCACGGGCACGACCTGGAGGATGGGCGCGATCACGGTCGGGCCGGTGGCGATCAGCAGCGAGCCCACCAGAAAGGCGACGTCCCAGGGCGCGCCGAGCGCGTAGCGCACCGCGGCGGCGGTCCCTACCAGCGAGATCACCGACCCGATCGTCACCAGTTTCAGCGTCGCCGAGGGGGCCGTTCGGAGGCGATCGATCCGGAGGTGAAAGGCCCCCTCGAAGACGATGATCGCCACCGCGAATCCGACGATCACCGGTAGGGCGTCGCCGAACGTGTCGATGGTGATGAGGCGACTTTCGAGCACGAACCCAGAGAGGGGGCCGAGGATCAGGCCGACCGACAGCAGGAAGATGATGCTCGGGACCCGAAACCGGTCGCCGAGCACCTGGGAGATCACGCCGAGCGCGATGATTGCCGCGACGAGCCCGATCAGCGCGCCAGCAGATGCCACTCGCGGCCCTCCATTAATAGACGTGAGACAACCGGCTCACATAAGCCCGTTCACTCCCGTCCGCGCCGAGCGTGGGATCGGACGGTCTCAGGCTTCGGATCCGGTCAAGTCCGCATATACGTCGATGTCTTCGACATCGGGGAACTTCGAGGCGATGTGGTCGCGGCACTCGTCGAGTTGTCACTGGAAGTCCTGACCCTGGGTACTGACGCGGGTGGAGATGGTGGCTGAGTGCACGACCTTCTGGTGCCTCTGATGGCTATATGAAGATTCGGGGTTTTGGAGGGAGGGTCAGGAAGGAGTACCTTCTGAACATAGTTTTCTTATGGGTTGGTTCTCTCTCCGACCCAGATCCTCGACGAATGATTAGCCATAGAGAATAAATAGTGATGATTACCGAACAGGCTCAGTTAGAGAAAATGAGTGACAACGTCTCCACGTAATTCATTTCAATGTTCCTCAAAAGCCAATCTCTTTGGTCGGATTTTCTATGATAGACTCGTATACAGGCATCCGTTTCTCAATCATTGGCGTGTACACGCCACTCCGCGCTCAACTCATCACGGGTCTGCGCGATGAACTTGCCGTTTCGAAAGATCGTTACTCGTCCATTTTCCGCACTCAGGGTAATCGTCGTCACGACGGCCGACCGGACGGACGTATCAAGCGCACTCATATGGCGTGACCCCATCCACTCCGCGTATTCCAGTGACGTATTCTCTCGCTGCTCGTGCGAGTGATCAGTCGATAGGTCTCTGAATCGCACCATCTGACGCTGAACCACGCCGTCGACACTGATGACTACAGCACCATCCTGTGACGAGGCGACCTCTTTCGCGGTCTCGTAGAAATCCGTGATATCGTCGAGAACGTGTCGTGATTTCTCGATGGGCCAATGGTTGTCCCCCATTGCATCAGCGTAGTCGCGAAGAGAACGTCCGGAGACAATGGCAATGTAGAGTCCCGGTCCGCGTGTGTACGGTTCATCCCATCGGTCGAAATTGAGACTGATATCCTCAAGACAGAATTGAATGACATCGAGTAGCTCGGTGACTGTGGCATGGTCTTCGTACGTGATTTCGAGGGGATGGGACTCAGTCATTGTATATCGGGTCGACCAAGCGAGTACGTAAGATTCCTTCGAGCACGAACGACGCGACGACTAATTTCAGACAGGAGGGGTGGACTCTCGCGTGAGCGCGCGTGGAACAGTGAATTCGTTGGCAGGGTGTTCAGGTTCTCTCTCGCTCTCGCAATCCCCTCGGTCGCCACCCGAGGGCAGAGCCCACCAGCAACCCCACACGCGCCCCCGTTCGCGGTCCATCGAGGCATTCGCGGCGAGCGCGCCGAAACATGCTTTTCGTCGGCGAGGTCTGGTCCTCCATCCCGCCAGTGGGTTGCTACCCCCATCGACTCCGCCAGCGCCGCCGACGCACCCGCTATCACGGTCCCGTCGTACTATTTTTCGCCATCCACATGTAGGACTTGCGCGACGAGTGCGCCGGAACATGCCGTTTCGTGGGTGGGGTGCCAACCTCCACAGACCCTATCCATGTACCGAGGAGAGCGACCCACCTCTCCGCCGGCACACCCGCTTTCGCGGTCCACCGGGTGGTCTCCTCTTGGTGGTATAGATGTTACGAGTGCATCGGTGGGCGTGCGGGGGCGGACTCTCGCGGCGAGCGCGCCCAGAACAATGGGTTTCGGTGGCAGGATGATGGTAACGAGTTCTCTCGGTCGCTACCCGAGGACAGAGCCCGCCAGCACCGCCGCACGCGCTCGCTACCGCGGTCCGCTATGGGTGAGTCCGCTGGGAGAGGGTGTAGACCTTTCGCTGAACGAGCGCACTGCTGGGCTGTCCTCTCGGGCTGCACGAGATCAGATCGGACTTTCACGACGAGCGCGCAAGGAATTATGTCTTTCGTTGGTGGGTTGCGGCCCTCACAGGCAACTCTTCCCAGGTCGCCACCCCGAGAGCAGCGCCCGCCGGCGACGCCGAACACGCTCGCTGTCGTGGTCTATCGGGAGAAGTGGGTTGAGGGTGAGCAATCCCAATCATGCCAGAGTCTCCCCGAGTGTGTACTTCGAGCGCACAACCGTAGCCCTTTCGCTAACGATCACTCCACGGTCATACTGATCAAGACTTGGTACTCGACATCAACATGGTTCGTGCTCAATATCGGAGCCAACTCCGACGTCATTTCCTCATAGTCGACGGCACGCTCTAGCGATGGGGGCATCTGGTTGGTGAACTCGGTACTTGCTTTTCCACCGCCGACTCGCGTGTTTTTCCCGAGTGCGTCGACGACAAAACGAAGTCGGACTGCACATCATAGACATGGGTATCGGCCTCAATCCCGTCGACTGAAACGACGGAATACAAGCCACCATGAGGCAAATCGCGGGTCTTGGAACGGCAATCATTGTCGGTCAATAAGAGGCGGTATCTCGCCCGCCAGTAGCCACTCTTTCAGTTGCGGAGAGTGCTCCGGCGT
>NZ_AOME01000007.1 GCF_000336935.1 Halococcus salifodinae DSM 8989
ATTTGCGTCATGGACAACTCAAGTCTCCCGCTTCAACGCCTTTGATTTAGCGACCCATCCTGCCGCCGTCTAGTGATTCAACAGAGCCGTACGCTCCGCTATCGCCCGACGAGTCCGCTGTGGATGCGGACCGTTCTCAGTTCCCTTGAGGTGGCTACCAGGATGGGGTAGTGTCTCGGTCGGGGTGGTCAGTCGTCGTCATCGTCGCCGTTCCGGTCGTCGTCCTCGTCGGTGTGGCCGTCGACGTCGTCGTCAGTGTTGTTGCCATCGCTGTCGTCGTCATCGTCCTTGTCCTCGTCGTCTTCGTCGACCGCCCCGTCGCCGTCGGCGTCGATGTCGTCGCCGTCGTCATCGTCGCCTGGGCCCTGGTAGATGTCATCAGCGTCGTCGGTCTCGGAACCGTCGTCCGATTCGTCGTCATCGTCGGGCGCTCCATCCCCGTCGTCGCCACCTGGTCCATCGTCGGCATCATCATCGCCAACTCCGTTGTCGTCGGCATCGTCCGAGTCGCTGTTCTCATCGGCGTCGTCTGAATCGTCGTTGCTGTTGTCGTCGTCATCGGCGGATTCGGGCCCGTCATCGCTTTCATCATCTTCGTCGATCGAGCCATCTCCATCCTCGTCATCATCTGCGTCGTCGGGTCCGTCGTCCGCCTCGTCGTCTTCGTCGACTGCTCCGTCCCTATCGTCGTCGTCACCTGGGCCATCATCCGCGTCGTCATCGCCCGTGGTCCCACCGTCGGTGGCGACATCGTCTGCATCGTCATCCGCATCGTCGCCGTCATCGGTTCCGTTGTCGTCGGCGTCGTCATCGGAACCATCCGATTCAGTCCGATCATCGTCGCCGTCTGACCCGCTGTCATCATCGGCATCGTCGTCACCGGTGTCGTCAGACTCATTCCGATCGTCGGCGTTGTCGTCCGCGTCATCGCCGTTGTCATCTGCATCGTCATCGGAATCGTCCGACTCGTTGCGGTCATCCGCATCGTCGTCACCAACTCCGTTGTCGTCAGCGTTGTCTGACTCGTTGCCGTTGTCATCGGCGTCGTCGCCATTGTCGTCGGCATCGTCATCGGTACCGGCCGATTCAGTCCGATCATCGGTGTCATCATCGCCGATATCGTCTGAGTCATCCGCGTTGCCGTTGTCGTCGGACTCGTTGCGATCATCGGCGTCATCGTCACCGGTGGTGTCATCGTCACCATCGTCATCGGACTCGGGCGGGTCTAACCCATCGTCACTGTCGTCCGCATCGTCCGAGTCGTTATCATCGCTCTCGTCGTCTTGGTCGTCATCAGCGCCGTCGTCTTGATCGTCGGCCTGGTCGTCCATTCCCGTGTCGTCGTCACCGGTATCGTCCTGAGCGATGGCGGGACTGACGGTCATCCCGACGACCGTCAGCGCGACCACCAGCGCAACCAGAACCTTCGTCGCGGTGGATCTTACTGTGAAGTTCATTATCAGTGTGTCTCCGAGTGTTTGTCCAGTGTCTGGTTCGTCCCCGGCCGCTCCGGGTGTGCGCGCAAGACCGGTTCCGACCCTGTTGACCCTGCTACGCATCGGGTCCACGCCCGTTCGCGCCCAGCAAATCGCCGTACGGAGTGTACGACCACAGCCACGGGGCCGACACCTCGAATGCTGGAAGCCGAGATCAGCGGGGCAGAGCTGCTCGAGGGCTGAGAAATGTCGACAGTCGCGTGGCTGGCTCCGCGACACGGGCAAGCGCGGTCCGATACACCTGGCATCATTGGTCGGATTTGCGGCGGTCTGCCGCAGGCATCCCTACACCAGAAGGCCTAATCAGGTCAGGTGATTGTCAGCCCGAATCACGACGATTTAGACCCATTCACGCCGATTTAGCCCGAGTTATCGCCGAGTTATCGCTGAATTACCCTGAGTTTCGCCGCCATTTTCGAACCGAACAGAGCAGTGAATGAACCGACAAATGCGAAACAGTTGAACAGTAGCAACCTCTTTAGAAGTCGGTCTCCTCACACTACTGCAAGAGTGCAATCAAACCTATTGGGAATACTGACTGGCATCGGCATCGCGTGCTGTCTCATAGTTACTGGTGTAGGCAGCGCACCGGCCGAATCTGCGAGAGCGATCACTCTCGAAGCGAACACCGAAACCGATAGCAGCTCCGCAAGCAAACCGACACTACAGCAACTCCAGCAATCACCCCCGACTGCCGGAGGAACCGACCTCCACATCAATATCTCGGCGAACGGATCCGCGGTCTGGACCCTCCAGTATCGATTCCAGCTCAGTGATTCGAACGAAACCGCCGCGTTCGACCAACTCAGCGGCAACACTAGTGAAAACCCTACAGAGTACCAAGCCCGCTTCGAACAGCGGATAAGCCAAGCACTCACCACTGCAGAAAACGCGACAGGTCGGGAGATGGCGATCTCGAACGTCACCGTGCGCGCCACGCGCAACGGTACGACTGGCGTCGTCACCTACGAGTTCGTCTGGCAGAACTTTGCGGCGACCGACGGCACCCGTCTCGACATCGAGAATTCGCTGGCCGGGCTTTCTCTCGATAACGAAACACAGCTCACGATGAGTTGGCCTACCAGCTATGAGCCAGTCACCGTACGGCCAGCGCCTACCGAACGCCAAGCAAACGTGGTGGTCTGGGATGGGACAACCGAATTTGCCGAGCGTGAGCCCATCGTCGAACTGGCTCTCGCGAATTCGATGGCGAACACCACTGCTGCCCAAGCAGATGGCGGGTCAAGTGGAGAGCCCGCCCCCGGGAGTAACCTGCCACTATCGAGCATCAGTCTCATCGCGCTCGTGGTAGTTGTCGGAGGTCTCGGTGTTTGGATGGTTCGGCGACGAGAGCACGACGACACGCCTCTCATACCGACAGATACCGCCGAAGACTCCGAAACAGACCACGGAACCACCTCTGAGGAGGCAGTGGCCACTCCGAATGGTGGTACCCAGGATTCGCCCGCGTCTGAAACCGACAACCGGTCCCTGGAGCTGTTGAGCAACGAAGAACAAGTCATCGAAGTACTTCGG
Source organism: Halococcus salifodinae DSM 8989 (assembly GCF_000336935.1). NCBI lineage: Archaea > Methanobacteriati > Methanobacteriota > Halobacteria > Halobacteriales > Halococcaceae > Halococcus > Halococcus salifodinae. The sequence continues at coordinate 3,033 of NZ_AOME01000007.1, forward strand.
CGATCTGACGGACGAGCAAAACAACAACAGATCGTCTCCGAACTCGGGTGGACTGACGCGAAAACGAGTTCGGTCGTTAGCCGCCTTCGCGATGACGGAACCATCGAGGGCTTCCGACTCGGGCGTGAGAACGTCCTTCGCCTTCCTGACGAAGCAACTGAGGATACCACAGATGATCCACGGACTGACGAATAACCCATGATACCATCGATACCCACCCTCCCGAAGCGCCTTTCACGGACGTGCCAAACGCTTCGTGAACACATCTCTGGGACGATCTCGAAACGGACCGCACTGATCGTCCTCGTACTGGCAGTCGGGATACTCACCCTCACAGCAGGACCAACACTCAGCCAGTCGGGCACGACTGCGACGTCCGAGACGGAAGTGAACAATTCGACTGCGACTCCGGGAGCAGAAATTGCCAGTGCGATCTCGGTCGAGGAGACTCTCCTCGGAGGCGAACTGCAAGAACGGACTCTCGATATTACACTCGAAGAAGCGACGGGTGATGAAGAGCGTGTAGCAATCGTCGCCACGACGGTTCAGCGACTCGACGGTCGTCTCACCCAACTCGACACACAGTCTCAACGTCTCCAAGCAACACGAGATCAACCAAACACCGTCTCCGCTGCACCCGAGTACGCACCGATCGCTGCCGAGGCCAAGACGATCAACCGTCTGCTCGAGCGACTCCAGACGACGGCCACGGAACTCCCCGCCAGTCAGTTCGAAGCGCAGTACACCAATGCGACCAGTATTGAGCGGCTTGACGCACGTGCTGGCGCATTGATCACGGGCGATCCTGTCTCAACCTCGATACCAGAGCCTGCAACCTCCACTTCGTCCACTCCCACCACAGCCTCCCCTACTACGCCAAGTGCTGATCCATCTACCTCAGTAACTGATCGCCCGCCCGAAGAAAACGAATCGACCAGCGGTGACGGGAGTGACACAGCTACTGAGAGTGGTGATGACGAGGATGACGCTGACGACAGTGGCAGCGAGGAGAATGACGATGATGAAAGCGACGAGGACAATGAGAACGATGACACCGATGGTGCTGATGACTGATACGTGTCGGGATTGCTACTCACTCATAGGGCCGTGCGTAATCTTTTACCGATAGATGAAGAAGAGCAGAGTGATGGGCCGACTCGACGATATCTCTCTGGAAGAACTTCGAGAGCTTCGTGAACGAGCGGGGGAAGGAAAACCTCGGGAACGAGTGCTTGCGGCGATTGGCCGCAAGCAGGGTGACGAGCTTGAGACGCTGGCCGAACGTCACGGTGTTGTCGAGAAAACCATCCGCAACTGGCTCGATCGGTTCGTCGAAGAACCGATCGAGCCGGCACTGTCCGACGATACCTCTCCAGGTCGTCCACTGAAACTTGACATCGATGAGCGTGAACAGTTGTTCAAGCAGCTTCAGCATCCACCGACTGAACTCGGCTACGAACAACAGGCATGGTCCTCAAAGCTCCTGGTCCACCACGTCAAAGACAGGCACGGTGTTGAATACAGTCGTGGACATGCCCGCAAACTGTTGAGTGAGGCCGGGCTGTCCTGGCGGACAGCACGGCCACGACATCACGAGGCCGATCTACAGCAGAAACGAGAGTTCCAGCAGACAGTTCAAAAAAACGGCCCGAACTGAGCGAGAAGACCGTTGTCGTAGTCGACCAGTTCACCAAGCGTGTTGGCACCGTCCAGCGGCTTGGTTGGTACCCGATCGGGTCAGATCCGACGATAGAGATGACGAACTCGTGGGACAAGGTGACAGCGCTTGGCGCTGTCACTAACGACGGCGAGAGCTTCTACTGCTGGACAGAAGATTCTTTGAAGACACAGCATGGACTCTGGTTACTCAAAGCACTCCAGGAGGAGTTTGGCGAGGAGTTGGTAGTGTTTCTGGATCGTGCCAGCTACTTCTATACACGAGACCTCTGGGAGTATGTCAGTGGCGAGCGAGCGACCGAAACTGTCGGAGACAGTTCGGTCGCGTGTGTGCGTGGAGACAAACTAACGGTCTGGTACTTCCCTCCGAAACTGCCGGAACTGAACCCACTCGAAGGATGTTGGGATCGCCTCCAAGAATGGTTCAAGCACCGGCTGATCCCGGATCTCGCTGCGCTGAACCAGCAGCTTCAGAGAGGACTCCCGACTGTTGATGAACCGAACATCTGGAACTATCTCTGTCCGTAGCAAGTGGTAATACTTTACGTACGACCCTATCAGTCCGCGACTGAATCTGCAGGATCTCGCACCCGCTCATCGTCCCGATTGGTTGCTGTGAGTGCCAACTCAATGCCGATGCCAGTCATCGCAACTCCGAACCCAATGACGAGAAACCCGATGGCCGTTGCTTCCTCCGACGACAGGGCAGGGACGGGCCTGATACCGAACATCGGGACGGCTACCAGCACGCCACCGAACAGACCACCCCACAGACTCCACCGCGTGCTGAACACTCGCCACCGACGGAGGACCAGCCACGCTGCGAGCGCGTTCACGGCTCCGAGTACGACGGCGACACTACTGTTCGAGTAGACAAGCTGGTGGACTGCCACTGAGGAGATAATCCCAACCCCCAGACCTGCGAGGGGAGCGACAGTGCGGTACATCGGTTGCGCCGGAATTCGTCTATCAGACACATAAACCCATACGACGGGGGTACCAGACCGTTGAGCCATCGGGTCGTGTTTCAGCAACTACCCTATTCCGGTGTCCATCTGTTTCGCTATTTCGAAAATGTTTGATGTATGGGTTGTTTGCAGAAATCCAAACGCCTATTCTCTGAAAACCGGATACACCGGGTGTCAAATAGTGACCAGGAGCACCAGAAGGCCACCCAAGCACCCTCTATTCTGTGCCGACATCACCACCCACTCCAAACTGCCAGGCTGCCTCTGTAACCGCAGCGACCACAGAACGATGACGCTTCGATGATTACGAGTTAGTCTGGTCCCGAAACGGACGAGCTACGCTCCAGTCGTCGAGAGCAGGCTCCCAGCCACACTCGCTAATTCCTCAGCGTTCGCTTCACGCAACCGCTCATCGCCGAGCAGCAATCGCAGCCGTGGGCGTCCCACCTCGATCGGCTCCTTTTCCGTCTCGATCAGACCTTGGTCTTCGAGCCGGTTTTTCACTCGCGAGAACGTCGCCCTGCTCGCCACACCTACGTCTTCACCCCACGTCGAGACATCGTAGAGCATCTTCTCATGCTTCGCTGCCGCCAGCACACTCACTTCCACTTCGTCAAGTGCACTCTCAGTCCCACGTGGAGTCGCAACTGCCCTGATCATCGCTTCGAAGTCCGCTTCCATATCCGCTCCGAACTCCGTCGTGAGCGAGTCTGCAACCTGCGACCACGCTGGCGTCCGCAGCCCGAACTCCGTCCCAGCTTCCCACACATTCCTCCACCGCTCGGCGACGGCGTCGACGAACTCACCGTCGTCGCTCACGAGCCCAGCAACCGTCCTCTCTGACGGGATTACTGAAATCATCGTTTTCTCTGTGATGACGAGAGCGTTTTCGAACGGTTCATCGGTCGTTCGCAGTGAGAGTGCCTCAGCTGCAACCAACTCTGCGGCCATGCTCGCGAGTTCGAACTCGCTCCGGAGCGCTTTCAGCACCGATTCCTCGGTCATCAACCGGACTCTCGGCGGATCGTCGAGATCAGCCAGAACCTCGATCAATGCTTCGACGCTCTCCGCACTGAACCCGACAGTGAATGCCTCACCGCCCTCGTTTGCGAAGATGTCGTTGAACAGTTCCTCTCGCGATGACTCAACAGTGTTCGAATTGATTGCCATTAGAAGAAGTATGTCTTCACGCTATATCCATCTTTTGAATTATAATTCTATCTTCATTTCTACGTCAAACAACTAACGGAATCCGCCGCAGTATCTTTCGCCAGAACCCGAACGACTATCGTAGGTGTCGCGGAATGGCCTCATAGCGATACAATCGCGGGCCTTTAGCTCAGTGGTACGAGCGCTCGGCTCATAACGGGGCTGCGGATCTACCGTGTCACACCATGTGGATTCATGGTGCTGGGAGACACCGAGTGGTCGTTGGTTCGAATCCGACAGGGCCCATCCTGACTTCTCACGACGCGCACGCGAAGCCTCCCAACAGGCGGTCGACCGTGAGAGAAACGGGTCCTCACCTGGCTGAGCAAGCAGGCGAGCTGGCTGCGATGCCGTCTGCCGGCTCGACCGGACGGGTTCCGGTTGTCACTACCGTCGCGGAGACGTCAAAACTACTCACCAGTCCTCCGTCCCCACACCCGTCTGCTGCTCGTGCGTGTCAGTTGCGCCGTTGGGACTTCGCCTCTCGAACACCACCGTTCTCACGGATCATATCTGGACAGTTCGGGCACACCCGCACGGTAGCCATCTCAGGCGGGGCAAACACTCGCACGTACTGTTCAGTCACGAAGTCACCGCAATTCTCACACTCAGGCATGTCCGGGTGCTCTCACAGCGCTCTGATGAGCCTACCGACTCACACCGATTTTCCACCATGGCGGGCAGCGTCCAAGTTTCGATCGTTCACCCTATTTTCGGACTCTCGCAGTGAGCGATTGATCGATGGTGAACCGCCACTTGAGTTTCACTACTACCCGTCCGACCAGCGTTCCAGAGAGTATTGAGGTCGGGACAACGGTCGCCGAGACGGTAACCGGCAGTTAGCCTGCGATCACCGCCACCCCTCGAACGGATCGTTGTTGTTCGAGACCGTCAGCACGGTTGTCTAGCGTGGGTGCCGACGACGCACTGGCCTGCCCGCTCCCGTTCGCAGCGGTGATGGTCAGTGAGTGGGACGCGATCTCTTGGAGACTGGAGGCAACGTACGAGTAGTTGCCCGGTTCTTTGTCTGCCGCAACCTCGTAGGTGAACGACACGGTGGTGCTCTCGCCGCCGTCGAGCGTCACCTCCTGTGGCGTGGCCTGCGGCCGAAGGTTCGCGAGCATCTCCTGCGTGCCGACCTCGCTGAGATCGTACTGGCTGACTGCCGACGCCTCGCTGAGGAAGGGGTAGATCGTCTGTGTTCCTTCCTCGTCACCAGTGTTGGTGATGGTGGCGGTCGCCGTGAACTCCTCGCCCTGGCCGACTTCCGAGGGACCGGTCAGGTTCGAGACCGCGAAGTANAGTGTTGGTGATGGTGGCGGTCGCCGTGAACTCCTCGCCCTGGCCGACTTCCGAGGGACCGGTCAGGTTCGAGACCGCGAAGTACGCCGGCTCCGGATCGCCACCTTCGACCGAGATGTTTGCGATCGCGCTATCGTCGGCCGTCTCGATGCCGTGCTCGTAGGTGCCTTCCGTAGCTGGCATCGTCGGCGAGAACGCGACTGTCGTGCTCTCACCCGGGGCCAGCGTCACGTTGCTCGTGTTCGCCGTCGACCCGTTGAACAGGTACTCGACCGTCTGCGTGCCGGTGGCATTGCCCGTGTTGGTGATCGTCGCATTCACGTCGATCTCCGCACCGGGTTCAGCCGTGGCGGGGGCGGAGAGGTCCGAGACCGAGTAGTTCGCCTCACCGGGAGTCTCGGACTCCTCGATCGTAATCGTCGTCGACGCCACCTCATCGGCGGAGGCCCCATGACGGTACTCGCCCGGCTCGCGGCTCGTCGAGACGTCGTAGGTGAACGTCACAGTAGTGCTCTCACCACCGTCGAGCGTCACCCGTTCGAAGAGGTGGGAACTGGCAGTAAACATCTCCCCACCGAAGTCAGTGCCCGGCGGGAAGTAGAACACCGTGCGGGTGGTTTGCTCCGCCCCGGTGTTGGTGATCGTCGCGGAGACGTTGATGGTCTCACCCTGCGCCGCGGTATCGGGCGCGCTCAGGTCCGAGACCGACAAGAACGACCCCACCGTGAAGTTCTGGGTGGTAGTGCCATTCGCCGGCACTTCGACGAAGCTGATGTCGGTAGCGTTGTAGCCGTCGGCTTTCGCCCGCAGCGCGTACGTGCCGCGGTCGAGATCGGTGATCTCGTAGGAGCCGTCCTCGTCAGTAGTTACGTTGAACGCGCCTTGGTCGGCGTCGACCACGTGTGCACCCTCGATGGGCACGCCCGCGGCGTTCTCGACGTAGCCCGTGATGGAGCCGTTACGCGGCGTGATCTGGAAGTCGACGCCCGTAACTTCCTCACCGGGTGCGACCGTAACGACCTGCTGCGGTCGGTACTCGCCCGGCGTTTCGGCGACGTTCACGACGTAGTTGCCCGGCGGGACGTCGAGGGTGTACGTGCCATTGTCGGCAGTCGTCGCTTCGTAGACGTTGCCCTCGTTGTCCTCGGCGGCGACGGTGACGTTCGCGACTGGCTCACCCGTGTCGCTCGCGGTGACCGTCCCGCTGATCGACCCGTCCATCGGGGCGAGCGTGAAGTCTTGGGTGACAGTGCCGTTCGCCGGCACGTCGACTTCGGTAGTTTCGTTGGTGTAGCCATCGGCCGAGGCCGTGACGTTGTGCGTGCCCGTGGGCACGTCCTCAATCCGGTACGTGCCGTCCGCACCGGTCACGGCGGTGTAGTTGCCGTCGTCGACCTCAACCGTGACGTCGACCGTCGCGTCCTCGATGGGATCGCCGGTCGCGTTGTTGACGACAGTGCCGTCGACTGCACCCCGGTCCACATCGATCGTGACCGGCGCGAAGTCTTCGGCGTCTTCACTCTCGACCATATGCCGATAACCGATCGAGATGTCGGTGTCCTCCGGGATCGTGTAGGAGAACTCGACGGTCTCGCTCTCGCCGGGATCGAGCGTGACGTTCTCGGTGGTGTCGTCCTGTGCTGTGACACCGGTTCCGGCCGGTCCGAAGCCGCTGACGTGGGCGATCGCGTTCGCCAGCATCCGATTTGCCCCGTCGCTGAACGAAGCGGTATTGTAGCTCGTCTGTCCGAGCGAGTCCGCAAGCACCGTGTTCGTCGCCGAGTCGACCGCGATGGCCGATCCAGCGGTAGTGCTGCCCTGACCGACGGTGGCGATCGTCTGGCCGCTGTACCCGCTGTGCCAGCTGTGGTCGCTTTCCGATCCGGCGAAGACATCGATCTGATCGCCGGGGTTGCCTACACCGGCGAAGATCGGATGATCCTGCGTGATCTTGAAGTGCGGATCGGTTCCAGCGTTATCATCACTGTGACTTGCCGGGTCATCCGTCGCACTGGACAGTTCGGTGACCGCATCGCTCCCACCGAAGCCACCCCACTGATCGAGGTAGACGACACCATTCTCTGAGTCGTTGGTGGCCGCGACGAAACCCTCGACGAACGCGTCGTCTTCGTTGAACTCGTTGACGACGAACGTGTCGTGGGCGTCGATCTCGTCCATCACTTCGTCGGTGGTGACCAGCGACACGTTGTAGCGCTCGGCCGGTAGCGACGATTCGAGCCGATCGATAAGTGCCTGGCTCTCCGTATCATTCACGTCATCGACGACGGCGACGTCCGTCTGGTTCGCCACCAGATCGTATCGAACGGTCTGCTCATCGGTCGAATTGCCGGTGTTCTCGACCGTCGCCGAGACGTTGACCGTCTCGCCGACCGATGCTTCGTCGGGCGCGTCGGTGATTTCGACGTCGAAGAACCCTTCGAGCACCGTGATGGTCGCCATCTGTGAATCGTCCTCCGTATGGATACCGTGCTCGTAGGTGCCTGCGCTCACGCCATCAGTTTCGATGTCAGCGAACTCGACGGTGGTGCTCTCGCCCGCACCGAGCGTGACGTTCGTTGTCTGTTCGACACCGTTGCGGAAGCGGTACTCGACGGTCTGGGTGTCTTCCTGATTGCCCGTGTTCGTGACGGTCGCGTTCGCGTCGAACGTGTCACCCTGCTCGATTTCCGCGGGCGCGCTCAGGTCCGAGACTTCGAAGTTCGACCCGAGGATCGTGATCTCGTCACTCGCGGAGGCGTCCTCGCTGAACACTCCGACGTGGTAGTCACCCGCGTCGATCTCGGCCGCATCGACCTCGAACGTCACCGTGGTCTCGTGTGGTCGGTCGACGGGATCGTCGACGCCCGCGGGTGCCATGTCGATCGTCTCGTTTGCGACCGGTGTTCCCTCACCGAGGTCGCTCTCGTTTCCGGCGACGTGGAGCGAGACTGTCTGAATCGCTCCCTCGTCACCGGGGTTTTCGAGCTGAGCAGTAACGGTGATCGTCTCGTTCTCACCGACTTCGTCGGGTGCAGTCAGGTTCGAGACCTGGATCTCACCCTCGTCGAGTGTGCCCTGGACTTTGCGCTGGAGCAGGCGCAGGTCGTCGGTCGTGACTTCGCCGTCGCGGTTCATGTCCGCGAGGTTCGCGTTGAAGCTCTCGGGTTCCTCACCGTAGAGGTACTGCTGGGTCAGCCGGACGTCCTGGACGTTCACCTCGTCGTTCTCGTTGACGTCACCGAGTTCAGACTCGGGGGCGGAGACGGCGAGTTGCTGGGTCGCGTTGTAGACGTCGATGATACCCATCCCGTACCGGGTATCCTTCTCATCGTCCGGAGCCGGGGCATCGTCGGGCTTCCACGCCGTACTGTTGAGGGCCTGCTGGATCTCGGAGACCGAGGCGTCGGGGTTCGCCGAGTGGAGCAGCGCAGTCGCGCCCGCGACGTGCGGGGTGGCCATCGAGGTGCCCGAGAAGGTGCCGTCGTACCCACCGCCAGGAACCGAACTCAGTACGTTCACGCCAGGTGCGGAGACGTTCGGCTTGATGAACGTGTCCGGCCACTCAGCGGGTGGGTCGTCCCACTCGCTCTTGTCGATGACCTGGCCGCCAGAGAAGTCAGCGATGTCGCCATCGGCGTTCGAAGCCCCGATGGAGAACGTCTCGAAGTCGTTGCCGGGTGAGCCGACACAACCGTCGCCGCTGTTGCCGGCCGCGGCGACGAAGCTCGTTCCCGAAGCTTTGGTGTTCTCGACGACCGGGATCCACGCCTGGGAGTAAACCGGCCCGAACAGACCGCAGCCCGCGCCGAGGCTCAGGCTCGCCACGTCGGCCCCCTCGCTAACAGCCCACTGGACCCCGCCGATGACCTGGGTGGTCGAGCCGCTGCCGCCCGGAATGACCATCCCGTGCATCAGCTGGACGTTGGGCGCGACGCCGATTGCCGTGCCGCTCGCGTCGCCGCCCGACACGGTGCCGCTGACGTGCGTGCCGTGTTCGGCGCTGTCGCGCGGTTCGGAGCCGGGGACCTGGTTGCCGTTCTCGTCGAACTCGGCCCACCCGCCGGGGTAGGTCGCGTTCGAGTCGTCTTCGGTGTAGAGGTCGATGTCCGGATGGTCGATGTCGACGCCGGTGTCGAGCACTGCGACCTTGGTACCCTCGCCACGAGTGTCGAACTCGTTCCAGGTCTGTGTGGCGTTGATCTGATCCAGCCCGTAGGTAGTGTTGACGTCGCTCGGACTAGTTTCCGAGCTGTCATCCGCTGGTTGGACGTTCTCGGGCGGTTCGGGAACCGAGATCTCGCGGCTCTTGACGACCGCGTTGACACCCTCGATTTCGGCCAGCGATCGAACGCTGGTCTGGTTGGTGTCGACGGTGACCGCGACGAGGTTGGCGATCCAGAACCGGTTCGTCACGTCGACGCCACCGAGATCGTTGGTTCCAGCCATTACCGACGCCTGTGTGGACCTGGCGTGGTCTTTCAGGGTGGTAATGGTTTCCTCTCGGGTGGCACTCCGATCAACAGATGCCTGATCGAGGACAAGTAGTGTACGGACCGTCCCGTTGGCGTCCTGGAGCGCCGGATCGATCGGAGCCGTTTGAGATTGAGTCGCGTCGGCGGATTGGGCGGCTTGTGCCTGCCCACCAACGGAATTCAGTGGTGTAGTCTCCGAAGCGATGCTGTGTTGTGCAGAGTGTTGGCCCGCTCCCATTGCACCGGCGAACGGTGCTGCCATAGAAAGCGTGACCACCCCTGCAACGATGATTGCAAGAAGTGTAGTGTATTTGCGTGACATAGTTCACACGATTTTGTTTCGGAAACACACGCAATAGTATATCACCGACTTCGGCAATATTCTCATGCGTGATATCCTCTGCCTCAGACGCATCAATAATAAACCTACTCCTATTTTCATGATCACAAGTATAGATTAATGGCTCGCGACGAGCGTTGTTGTGCAATCTTTCACAATAGTGATCATCTGACTATATCGGCGAGGACTGAAGCTGGATGGATTTCTAGATTAAATATCTATTAATCAAAAATTGATTGCACAAATATACTTGATTCAGGGTTATCGTACCGATAACCAACCGATTTCATCCGAATTACCGACATAAGCCAAAGAACCAAGTTCCGAGATCACTCAGGTGAGACACCCGGCTCAAACCACTTCTCGTCGCCACATTGAGTACAAGCCCAGACCATCCGAGGCGGTTGTTCTCGGGGTATTATCCCGAGTCTGTCCTCGGGCGTGATCCCCTCCAGCTCGTAGTCGTGCCACCCGAATCGACACCCCCCACTCCAAGACATCGGTCATACCCACTGATCTCATCTCATCTCATGCTGGTGGCCATCAAATCAGCTTCTTTCAGCTCTCACCGAACGCACTCCCAGGTGAGAATTCAGTCAGGTCCTCAATCTCCTGTTCCAGCCGGACGATCTCTTGACGAAGCACATCGGCCTCCGGATCGTCGCTCACCGCCAGCCGGTCTTTCAGTCCCTGCAAGCGCGTTTCTTTGCGTTCTTCGTCGACGTCCGCTTTCCGGACGTATTCGCTCTCGGAGACGTCGTACACGGCCGACTCCGACACAGAAACCACTTCGAGCGCTTCGTCGACCTTCCCGCGGTCGACACCCATCACTTGCTCGCGATCGATGCCCGTGCCCTCGAACGCTTCGAGCACTGTCTCGTCGTCTTTCAGCGAGCGATTCTGGCGCGTCGTCCGCTGGACCGAGCCGTACTGACCATGTGCTGGTCGGTCGTGTTGGACGCGATCCAGCAGCACGTCGGTCACGTCCTGCCGGAGGTCGTTCGCATTGCGCTGGACATCCGACAACAGGGTATAGAGGTTCACCAACGCCGGTGTCTCTACCGCGTCGAGAGCACTCATCTCCTCCCGTTCGAGCGCGTCGATCAACAGAAGCATGTCCGCATAGACGTCGATGTCCGGCTCCTCTCGGTCGGTGGATTCGCTCTCCTCACTCATCGAGAGGTGCGGCGCGTCGTCCAGCACCGCGTTCTCGTCGACCTCATCGAGTTCGGTCAGGGTCCCCTCACGCTCGTCGAGGACGTATCGTGGGTGGAGTGCAAGCACCGCCGCGTAGGGTTCGGCTTTCGGCGGCAGCCGATCGAGCTCGTAGCCATCCAGTGCCTCATGTGTGTGCTCGGCCAGTGCTTCGAACTGCTCGCGTTGGAGTGGTTGGGAATCAGCCGAATCGACGTCCTCGATGATGATCCGTGGCTCCTGGACACCGGTAATTCTGAATCGTCTCGACGCCAGTGGTGTGATGAGCGTCGCGTCTTCAGGAAGTTCCTCGCAGCGCTCGCAGAGCGTTCCCCACGTCGCATCGAACGGAATCGCCATACCACCTCCTCAGAGACCACACCTCAAAATAGCCGTGGGCCACATACCGGATTTCAAGTGAAAACCCCGCCGCTGTGGCGTGTTCTGGTCCCAGCGACTCATCGATGTGGAGAGCACCACAGTACGGGCGAGTGAGCCAGGCGGTCAGTCTCCTGGGCCGATGTTATAGTGAGCAATCTCGCTCGATTTGCAGTTCGGACAAGATTCAGTGTCGGGCTCGACGCTCGCGCCGCAGTCACGGCATTCGACAATGGATATCTGCGTTGACTGCGAGAGAATTTGTCTTACTGTCTGTATCATAGCGGGGAAAGAGAGCGTGTGACGCGCTCTGGTGAGGTCGGGACCGTTCCGCCCTCATTCCCGAGTATCCACCAGACGATTATCGCTAGTTGTCCACTCTATCGATAACGGTGGCAGCAAAATCGCGGCTTCACACCGGAATGACGCCGAAAACGAGACAAAGAATCCTA
>NZ_AOME01000008.1 GCF_000336935.1 Halococcus salifodinae DSM 8989
GCTGAATCAGGCGACTGATTCAGTCGCATCATTCTGACCACTACATGTCAGTAACTGGGCTGTTGAGCCAGAGTGGACAACTAGCGATTATAGGGACTTCCCTACAGTAGTGAAAGTGAAACCGACGGACGGAGCCGCGGGCGATGTCCGTTTCGAGTTACTCGTCGGTCGGCGTGATCCGAACTTGATCGTCAACGTAGTAGATACGCCCCCGATTGTCGAGCATGTCAAGCGCGTGGGCGGCATCGGACTCGGTGTATCGGTCATCCTCGGCAAGCAGTGCTTTTGCATCGGCTTTCGCGAGGCCATCTCTCTCGTCGTCTCTGCCGCCGACCGCCTCAGTCAGGACAGTGAGGGCATCGTCGGCGAACGGCGGGAGTCGCCGCTCTCGGTCCATGCAGGCGGTTTGACTCGACGACTATGTATCTGTACCTGTATCAGATGATCTCACGATACCGTTTGGCGATACCGAAATAGGACCGGGAATTCCAGATGAATACGATCCTCGTGTGCCTGAGAAGCGCTACGCGACGTACTCGATGGTGACAGACGGATGATTGTGAGTTTCGGGAACGCATGTAGCAAACGCCTCGTCATTCGTCAGAATCGCTGGTTCTCGTTCGCTGTGCTTGGCAGCGAGGACGAGAATGGGGACATCCTTCGGTGTTCTGAGCGGCGTGAGCGAGTGCTGAGAGGACTGCGATAGATGGGGCGTGCCTTCTGGGCCAACCATCCACCTGCGAAAGCCCGCACAGCGCGCTGTGCGCGCGAGCAGGACCGTGGAGGTGGGTCGGGAGTGGAGGGTGGGTACGCAGTCGGGCTTTGGCCGGCCCTCCGCCGGGATTCTTCGGCGGTGCTGTCGCGGTCGCTGTCTCAACCGCGCGCGAGAAACGCGCGTGCTGGGTCAGTGCGGTGCAGTAGGTTCTGCGACGACCGCCAGTGCCCTCTTATCGCTGCTCATGATCCTTATCCTGCCAGCGCCGCGGCGGGGGCAGATAGTTAGGCCAAGGAATAAAAACAGATTCACATCTCATTTCGAACTCCCTGTAACAGCCGGGGTAATTTTATAAATGCAGACATCAAACTCGGAGAAATGGGACAGCGCGCTGTTCTAACGGGTGCCATCGCACAGGCAATCATTTTCGTGATCTTCCTCACCATCATCCACCCCCCACCATATCTATATCTCGCAGCACCCATCGCCGCCGGCATTGTCAGCGCACCGCTAAGTAATCAGTACGAGAAGGAATACATCGACACCGGCAAGGCAGCAATAGTCGGAACGCTGCTTTCGCTTGTGGCTCTGGTCCTCATCGCGTGGTGGAACACAGCAATGCTTCCTCCCTCGTTCCAGATCGATCTAACCTTCCTTACACTCGCAATCGGATTAGGAATCGCTATTGTTGCGCTGCCAATAGCTGTACTTCTCAGCGCGAGCAGCGGCCATATAACACTAACAGCCTTAGAGAGTCAGCCGAGGTAATATCACATCGGATCAGAACACGTTCTACAGGACTTTAGCCATCCTGCTAGTTCTTATCCCACCCGGTCAGTAGGCTCTCCCTTCGTTGGAGGGTAGCACTCCAACATGATCGCCTCAACACACCTCGTATCCGGCGTGAAATCTGTCGCAGTTAGGGGACAACCCTGACACCACCACCCTGTCAATAGCCACTTGGTTTCTGACAGGGTAGCGCTCCGGCGTGATCGGTGGAGAACACCCGGTTGGTCCCAACAGCCATATGTCGAAAGATCATACGTTGAGTAATGTCGGCCAATTCAACGGAACCGGGTGGGAGTCTATATTCTCGACTTCCAGACAGCGTGAAACTCGGACTTGTACTGATTAGTTTCGTGTACGCTGTAGCGATATGGACCGACACGATCAACGACCCAATTCCAAATGATCTGTGGGCAGTCGTGTGGTTCACGGTGGCCATTGGCCTACTCGTGCGTACTGTGCGTCTGACTATAGGGATCAGGAGTCTAATTCATAGTCTCAGAGCGCGTATAGGCTGTTATGACGAAGCGAGGAGAGAAATTGGCCGGTATCGACGAGGAGCAGTTGCGCCAGCAACTGCGAACGGAACGTGATCCGAAGGCGATAAAACGCTTGATTGCAGCTCTCGAATACAAATCAGGCCTCTCACCCGCCAAGATCCAGCACAAATACGGCTGGCATGAACAGACTGTCTACGATTGGCTCGACATTGTCGCCGAGCGCGATCCCGTCGCGCTCGGCGACCGCCCTCGTGGTGGCAGTTCTTCTCGGCTTACGGATGACCAATGGGACGAACTGACGGCGACGCTGGCGGCGTCGCCGTCGGAAGAAGGTATCGACGCTCCAGCCTGGAGGCCGCCGCTTGTCCGCGATTACATTGCCGAGATCTTCGACGTTGAGTACTCTTCGGCGCACATGTATCGCGTGATGAAGAAGGCCGGGCTGTCAGTCCAGACAGCCCGGCCGATCCACTACGAGGCTGACCCAGCCGAGCAACGACGCTGGCGCACGGAATTGAAAAAAAGTGGCCGACGCTGAAGGCGGATGGCTTCACAATCGTCGCCATCGATCAGCACTCCGAGGCGGTGGCGACCGAACAAAAGCCCGACTGGTTCCCGGTGAACTCACGCCCGAGACTGCCGGTCTCGGGCGTTCGTGACAAGATGAACATGCTGGGAGCAGTCACTGACGAGGGCGAGCGCTTCATCGCTCTCACACCGAATCGATTCAACGCCGAGGTTGCGAAACATTTCCTCCGAGCGATCCAGCATGAGTTCGGCGAGAGGCTCGTGATCGTCCTGGACAACGCGAGCTATTTCATCGCGAAGACGCTGAAGAAGCAGGCCGCCGCCGACGGCCTGCTTCTGGAGTTCCTGCCGTCGCATTCGCCGGAACTGAATCCGCTCGAAAATTGCTGGCGGCAGCTGAGAGACGGTCGAGCCAATCGGCTGTTTCTGACGCTCGATGACGTCAAAGAATACCTTTCGACAGCTCTGCCAGCACTCAACTCACCGCAAATCTATGAGTATCTCTGCTGATGCCTATAGACAGTCGTGAAGAATTCACGCTCTGTATCTACCACCCTGTCGATACTCATTTGCTTGCTGACAGGCTGTCAGTAGCCCCACCTCATTCAATACGGAATCCCCTGTCAGCAAGAGCGGTCGTTTCCCGACTGATTTTCACTCCGAACGAGGGGTGTCGTCGCGCCGATCACGCCGGAACGCCACCGTCAGAAGTCAAGTGGCTGCTTGTAGGCCAGAGATAGATATATGTCACTGGCACAATGATCAATAGCATGGTTTCAAAGCCTACCCAACAGACGCTAGGCACTGCTTGGACGATGGTCGTCGTCGGAATTTCGACGCTTCTGATAATACTCGCCTCCAGCAGCGACGGAGCCGTCTGGGGTATGCTTGGAGTGGTCGTTGGAACCGGCTGCGCGCTGCTCGGGCTATATGCTGGACAAAATGGGAATGGCGATCCGGCCCGTGCGTGTCAGAGTTAGAGGACGATTGCGACAGCTACATTTCGATACCGGGGTGCTGCCGNCCGGCCCGTGCGTGTCAGAGTTAGAGGACGATTGCGACAGCTACATTTCGATACCGGGGTGCTGCCGCGCCGATCACGCCACCGGGACCCTGTAAACAGGGGAGTGGCTGCTGACAGGGTGGTACACCAAGACTGCCTAACGGGTCTCATTCGGTTGTATGCCTGATTCACATTGAACTGGTTATAAGTTGGAAGAGGATTGTGAGTCGGTATGAGGAGAAGAAACCTATTGGTGTCGCTCGCTGTGGTTGCTGCCGTTTTGATTCTTGTAATAGTCGTGTTTGGGGTGTTCACTAACGGATTTTTTGAAGAAGACCAAGCAGGATCAGCGCAGGAGAGTCTTGATGTCACTGAATTCAAAACGATGGGGATTAGTTGTGAGGGGAACAGCTTACCTGGAATCACTAGAATGGTGGGGAATGCGACGGGAGAGCATCAGACTTCGAGCGTGATTACTGGGAACGTTCCTGTTCCGAATCGGAACGCGACATTGATGCGTCCAAAGGTGAGGAAGCTTCCAACACATTACATAATTAATGTCACAAGCTCTGGTGCTCCCGTTGACCAAAGTGGACGAGAATGTAGCGCGGAATATAGAATGAATTACACTATCCCGCATGGAGGCACGGACATGTACACGGTCACAGTGCTTCATAATGGCCAATTCGCCATGCAAGACTACAACTCTCGGTTCAACAACGGTTCTATAGTGAGTGGAACTTTCGGCTAACGAGGCTTCTCGGACCTGTTTAGTATGGGTTCTCACGGCCCACAGGAAGCCGTCGGGGCTGGCGGGATGAGAATGATCGTGGAAGCCCGTGGAGGGTGTCTCTCACGCAACTCCACGGAGTTTCACGCCGACAGAACGCCGGTCCTCGATTGATACACGAGACGCCCGAACTCGTGTGTATATCCGCCGCCGAACCTCTCTCGTTCGTGTCCACGCTCCGAGAGACGTCAGACGGGCGGTCGACAGACGCACGACAGCGTGACGGTTGCTCGATTGAGCAGCACGGTTTTGAGAGGGTCGTGTGTACGAGAGGGTCATACGAATCCGAACCGACGGCAAGTTCGCCTACCGCAAGGAACTCGTCGACGACGTCGCCGACCTACTCGGTGAAAACACGCGCGTCGGTGCGATCGAGGCCAGCACCGAGCTCACCCAGGCCATGATCCCGGCGCTCGAACGGGCGGTCGAGCACGAGGACATGACGCCGGGGCTCGCGGAGATTCTCTCGACGCGGGTGGGCGTACAAGGTCTCGGCCGACGTGAACGTGCGCGAGTAGGTTCTACCGCGATCGAGAGCCCCCTTTTGGCTGTATAGGGTGTCATAGAACTCTTCACATACCTCACCAGCGGCCCGAGAAACAGTGTCTGACAAGCAGCCAGTATCACCGAGATTCAGAGCCGGCCGTAGCGTACCTCTTGAGCGACATCCGAAAACCATGCCAACCATTCTATGACACCCTAGCTGTAGCCAAACGGGTCTCTTTCGCATCACTCACCGGGGCTCGGCGGCCGCTGCGACGGCTGGACGTGGGCGGCGTCAGGCGGGGTCCATCCAGCCCTCAGAGAGCCGATCCCAGCACTCCGCGTGGAAAGCGTATTCCCTAACACCGTTCGGGTCGCTCGTCCGGATGTGCTCTGCCTCGACCCGCACGTGGTCGATGTCCCCCTCGAAGCGCGCGCCGCAAATGGCACAGTGCATCGTCGTCATTGACCGTCTGTTTCAGTCTGACAGGCGGCGAACGTGCTCAATCTTCCGGGCAGTCATCGAGCAACCCGTCGGGCGGTGGCGGGTGGTCGCATTTACCGGCGACGTGATATAGTGTTTAGCAGAAGTTCCCATACTTTCTCTTAGCATATCCCTCATAGGGTCGGCTAAAAATCTTTACCGATCAAGATGGTAGACTGATGGAATGGGTCGGCTCGACGATATTACTCTGGAAGAACTCCACGAAGTGCGTGAGCAAACGAAGGGCGAGAAGCCGCGAGAACGCGTTCTCGCGGCGATCGGGCGCAAGCAGGGTGCTCAGATCGATACCCTCGCTGAACGACACGGCGTTGTCGAGAAAACCATCCGCAACTGGCTCGATCGGTTTGCCGAGCAACCGATCGAGCAGGCTCCCTACGACGCTCCTCGTCCTGGTGGTCCTTCAAAACTCACCACAGAACAGCGTGAGCACCTCGAAGAGGTACTCCAAGACTCACCTACCGAGTTGGGCTATGACCAACAGGCCTGGTCGCCGAAGCTCCTCCTCCATTATGTCGTCCGTGAGTATGACGTTGAATACAGCGATCGCCATGCACGCTATCTGTTGACCGAGGCTGGGCTGTCCTGGCGGACAGCCCGGCCTCGCAACCACGAAGCCGATCCTGAAGAAGAAGCAGAGTTCCAAGCGACAGTCGAAAAAAACGCCCCGAACTAGCCGAAAAGACAGTCGTTGTCGTCGACCAGTTCACCAAGCGTGTTGGCACGGTTCAACGGCATGGATGGTATCCGATCGGCTCGGATCCAACGATAGAGACCTCGAATTCCTGGGACAAGGTGACAGTGCTTGGCGCTGTCACCGACGACGGTGAGAGCTTCTACTGCTGGACGGAAGAAAATCTCACACGATACCACGGAATTCGCTTGTTAGAAGCACTCCAGGAGGAATTCGGCGAAGAGTTGGTAGTGTTTCTTGATCGTGCAGGCTACTTCTATGCGAGGGATCTCTGGGAGTTCGTGAGTGGTGAGCGCGAGACCGAAACTGTCGGGGACAGTTCGGTCTCGTGCGTGCGCGGAGAGAAGCTGGCGGTCTGGTACTTCCCATCGAAACTCCCCGAACTCAATCCAGTGGAGGGCTGCTGGAACCAGCTCTACGAGTGGTTCAAGCACCGGCTGATTCCGGATCTCTCAACACTGAAAGCGTCCATTCTGGGAGGAATCGATGCAATCGATGAACCGAACATCTGGAACTATCTCTGCTCAACTGAGGGGTAAAGATTCGTCACCGACCCTATCACTACCTGTCAGAAACGGCGTGCAAGATACAGCGCGCAAATCGATCGAAGCCGATGCTGATATAACAAAGCATAGCAACTATCTACCCTAACTGAGACCCTCATCCCCCTATTATAATGAAATGAATGTGTCTAATAGCCCTGACCGACTCAAGATCCAGAGCCAAAAACTCCTCCTTATCGTTGGGTATCTCGCGCTTGCGACCGGCATTTTAATTGCCTACACTGATCCGACGACGGACTACGAGGTTTCGATCTACAGCGCGACTCCCGTCGGGTTCTGGCTCGGTCTCGCCGTTGCACTTCTGGTTGCAGTAACCGTTGCTCTTTCTGCGCCAAAGGGGTACGTCAGCCTCGCTGGACTGTGCCTCGGTGGAAGTGCAATCGTCGCACTCGCGGGGCTCCCCATTATTCGAGGGTACTTCTTCTACGGATCGGCAGACGGACTGACCCACCTCGGCTGGACGAAAGACCTCTTCACTGGGGCAATGAGTGCCTTCGGGGATTTCTACCCCGGTATCCACACTGTTGCCCTGTTCGTACACGGGATCATCGGCGGAACGATTCCTCGGGCGATGTTGTTCGTCGTACTGTCGTGTGTGGTCGCCTATCTGGTGTTCATTCCTCTCTGCGTGCGCTCGCTGACTGCTCGTCGTGGTGCGATGGTACTTGCTGGACTCGCTGGACTGTTGCTGTTGCCGATCAACCACCTCGGGATGAACTACATGACGCCTCATCCCATTACTAATTCAATTCTTCTGACGCCAGTGATCGTGTACGTCCTGATCAACTACCTCACAGCTCCCTCTCAGCTGTTTGAACGACGGCTTCCAGTATCGGCGGTGGGGGCGATGTTCGTCATTGTACTTAGCGGGATCGTACTCTACCACTCACAACAAGCCGCAAATCTGATCTTCTTCTTCGGAGCGATCTCGGCCGTACAGTTCATTTATCGGTCGATCCGTCCGAACAGTCGTGTCGCCGACCACCGGACATTGTACGGTCCGACGGCAGTTCTCATCGGAGCAATTATGCTTTGGTCGGTTGGGCGGAGTCGGTTCGATGATACGGTGGATGCTGTGCTTCGTGAACTGTTCAGTTTTCTTCGTGGGGGAGCTGATCTCGGCGCGAGTACAGCCAGCCAGGGCAGTTCGTTAACTGCCGCCGGTGGCAGTCTGCCGGAGATGTTTCTCAAACTGTTCGGGGTGAGTGCGGTGTTCGTGGCTCTTGCAGGGATCATCATGATTGTGAGCCTTTTCCGTCGGTCACGGGAGACGTCGGATACAACGATTCTGATCCGATACTTCACCGCAGGCCTCGTCGTGTTGGTGCCGTACTCGCTCGTTTTCTACATCGGTAGCATCTCGGGACTGTTCTTTCGGAACCTGGGGCTCATCATGGTGTTTTCGACGATCCTCGGCTCGATCGCGCTCAATCGATATCTCTCGGGACTGTCGGAGTACGTCTCGATGAGTACCGTTCGGCGAGCAACAGGCGTAGCAATGGCGGTGATGCTCTTGCTGTCAGTGGTGATCGTCTATCCCTCTCCCTACCTCTTCTTGCCAAACGACCAGGTGACTGAAAATCAGATGGATGGCTATCAGTACGCATTCAATCACACCGAGCAAGACCTCTCGATCTATAGCCTCCGGGAAGGTCCGTGGCGGTACAAGCAGGGGGTATTCGGCGTTGAAAATACGAACATCCGAAAGAACGGATTGGGCATTCCTGAGGAGAATCTGAGCTCTCTTGCCGGTCGAACAGCAGAGGATCGGTATCTAATAGTGACAGAGTCTGCGCGCAAACGCGAAGTGGCTGTGTATGAGGGTGTGCGCTACGATCGGCGGAACCTCAGTGCCCTCGGTAATCAGTCAGGAGTAAGTCTCGTCTTCAGCAACGGTGCGGTTGATCTATATCGGATCCAAGGGAGTCGATCTGCTGAAGTGACCGCACCATCACCGAACGCAACAGAAGTCAGCTAAGTGGTCCTTCATAGCTCCTTTGCTGACTATACCCTCTAAGTCTTGCACGCCGTTTCAACATGTGGCTCTCCCGCAACAGTAGGAAGTGCGAAAACTTCGGCTAAACCCTTAGTAGGCAGCCGACTGATGGACGTCGACCTTCTTGGCGATGATCTTGTTCCAGACGCCGCGCCCTTTCAGCCGCCGAATTTCAGCGCATTCCTCTTTGGTGACGTGCCGGCCTCTGGTCATGCTCACTCACCGCCAGCAGAAAGCCACACGCGGGCGTATCGCTTCAGTTCGCCGAGTCCGATGGGGCCGTGCTCGAAGTCCCCGATACGCTTCTCCAGCCGGGATTCGGGTATCCCCATCCGAACCGCTGGCTGCCGATACCACTCCGCCGTGAGGTCCTGATACACGCCGTCGGACAGCGTGGCCGGCGGGGCTTCGACGCCGGTGAGGTCCACCCAGTCGTGCCCGGCGGCGGCGCATGCCTCCTGAATGACGGGCTCTGTTGAATCACTAGACGGCGGCAGGATGGGTCGCTAAATCAAAGGCGTTGAAGCGGGAGACTTGAGTTGTCCATGACGCAAATC
>NZ_AOME01000009.1 GCF_000336935.1 Halococcus salifodinae DSM 8989
AGAGATCACCCTGATGTGTGTCGTCTACAACATCAAACGCTCCGTCACACAGTGAATTCCACCGCCTTACGGCGATTCAACAGAGCCGAATGACGCGCTTCGCGGGCGACCACGAGTGAGCGGGGATCGGGATCTCCCGCGCGTCGATCTCGTCCATGTCGACGTCGGTCCCGCTCTCGGTCCATGCAGGCGGGTTGACTCGACGATTATGAATCTGTGTCAACAACGGTACTGCTACAACTCTTCGAGGTGTTCGATTTCCTGCTTCGAGACGTTGGCTTCCGTGATCGTCTCGGGCATCCACTCTGGGCTGTCCTCTGGGGCGTCCTCACGCCACGCCCACCCCTCGTAGATGTGGAGTTTGTGCGTCCCCCGCTCGCGGAGCCGGAACTTCTCTCGGGGTGCTGCGTCCTCGCTCTCGCTGGGATCGAACTTCCGGGCTGCCTTCAGCGCTGCCTGCCGAGGCACTTTCCCCGTGAACACGCTCGTTTCCTCGCCACTCTCCTCGCGCAGTGCGAAGTTCCGCTTGTCATCCGTCTCTCTTGTCATGGTTTCACTCCTCCAAGCGTATCCATCAGAGGGAGTAGGATAAGAGTATCCCCCGCAGTAATGGGGTTTCCTCAGAGGACTGTCGAACGCCGAGAATATTTCACTCGCTTTCGCCGAGTGTCTCCTCGGCGAATGAATCGTCGAAATCGTCCGTTCCGGAGTCATCGGAACCCGACGCGTCGTCGCGAACCCGCGCGAACGCCACGTTTTCCCGGGCCTGTTCGATCTCGATGGTCACTTCGTCGCCTGAATGCGTCCCGGGCACGATCACGACGTACCCTCGGTCGATTTTCGCGATCCCATCGCCTTGATCGCCCAGTGCTTCGATCGTCACGTCGCGGACGTCACCCTCCTCAACTGGCGGTGACTGACGGTCGGAACCATCCGCATCCGACTGCGTACCAGTCGATTGCTGGCGAGTCTCAACATCGTCGCCGTGGGGCGTACTTGCCAAAACTGCCACCCGGTAGGTCTCACCGCTGGTGATCGTCCCCTCTTCGAGTTCGGACCGTGGAATTTCGATTCGATACGAATCACCGTGCTGGTCGATCGATTCGCTGAAGAGACACTCCAGCTGGTCGGGGATCTCGACCATTACGCTCTCCCCTCACAGATGGGTGGCATCTGAATCCCGTCTGCGCGAGCCAGCCTCGGGGTCGACCGCTGCTGGTCGCTGATACGAACCATCGGCGGATTCACGCCTCGACAGCCACGTACTGATCTTCCCACTCACGACGCGCCTCGATCTCACGGCGGCCGCGCCGGGTGATCTCATAGAAGTTGGTCCGCCGGTCGATCTGTCCCTTTTCGACCAATCCCTTCTCGACTAGCTCATCCAGNCGGCGGCCGCGCCGGGTGATCTCATAGAAGTTGGTCCGCCGGTCGATCTGTCCCTTTTCGACCAATCCCTTCTCGACTAGCTCATCCAGGTTGGGATAGAGTCGGCCGTGATGGATCTCAGTCTCGTAGTAGTCTTCGAGTTCGTCTTTGACCGCGAGTCCGTGAGGTTCGTCCTGACCCGCGATAGTGTAGAGCAGATCGCGCTGGAACCCAGTCAGATCCTTCATATCCGGATGCTGGTTATTCCTATAGTTAAATATATCGAACTCCGGAAACGCAGTTTCGATCAGCCACCCGTCTCCGCTGGCGGCGATGCGAGCAGTTCCCGGGCAGTGATGGGGAGATCGGCCGCCTCGACATCACGGAGGCGGTCATCACCAATCTTCAGGCGCAGCCGTGGCCGGCCGACATCGATCGGGACTTTCTCGGTGGCGATCACTCCCTGGTCTTCGAGCTGGGTTTTCGCCCGCGAGAACGTCGCTTTGCTCGCCACGCCTACATCCTCGCCCCATTTCGAGATCTCATAGAGCTGGATTCCGTGGATCGCAGCTGCGAGCAGCGTCAGTTCCACCTCATCGAGCGCGTCACCATCACTGTTGCCGTAGCCGCCACTCCGGGTGGACTCGACTGCCTCAAGCATCGCTCGGAAGTCATCCTCGACCTCGGAGCCGAACGTGTCGGCGAGCGTCTCATAGACGCGCGAGCGCGGTGGTGTTCGCAAATCGATCGTGCCAGCGGTTTCCAACGCTTCATCGCACCGCTCGCGCATCGCCGCCACGAATTCAGTGTCGTCGGTCCCGAGCCCAGCAGCCCGATCGTCAGGCATCACGATCGACGTCACCGACTCCTCACCCACAACCAGCCCGCTCTCAAACACGTGGTCAGTGACACGGAGTGACAGTATCTCGTCAGCTACCAGATCCACGGCGGTGCTGGCGAGATGAAAATCCCGACGGAGCCATTTCACGAGTGATTCCTGTGCGAGGAGTCGAACCAGAGGCGGCTCGTCGAGANGCTGGCGAGATGAAAATCCCGACGGAGCCATTTCACGAGTGATTCCTGTGCGAGGAGTCGAACCAGAGGCGGCTCGTCGAGATCGGCCAGCACCTCCACGAGGCCTGCGGTCGTCTCCTCGACGAGACCGGCCACGAACACTTCACTTGATTCAGACATATCCGCGAGAATCGTGCGATACACCTCGGCGACCGTCGGCGCGACATGCGAAGAACTCTCCATATGGACGGTTCGAGACCGATCCATATTTATATTTTGTCTTAGCTATTTCTGAAAACAGTTGGCAGCCCACTGGAGAGGCCGTTCGTCGAGCGGTCACATCCGACAGATAACAGTGACCATGATCCACAGGATGGCACCGAGAGCGAGATCGATCGATTACGACCAGGGACGAGAATACAGTACGGCTTCCAGCCGTTAGCCTTCGACACCGACGTACTGGTCTTCCCACTCCCAACGGGCCTCGATCTCTCGGTAGCCGTGCTCGGTGAGTCCATACGAGTTCGTCCGGTCGTCAACGCTGCCCTTCTCGACGAGGCTCATTCCCGCCAACTCGTTGTTAGCTGTCCAACTCGTTCTCAGTCCCGCTCCTTCTCTCATGTATAGATCCTGTCGTTCGTGATATCAGTTTTATCAAGAGTATAATGATTAGAATGGGAATTCTGGCCGGTCGCTGGAGGATCACTCTACGCCCGCCCTCGTCGTACTCGTGGCCATAGTCCAGACAGTGGTACTGGGACCGCGTGGCCGGCATCCGCTCGACGGTGCTGGATCCGCAGGCCGTGCAGCTCGGGAGATTCTCGGATTCGTCGGTTGTGCCGTGGTCGTCGGTTAAGGGATGCTACTCGTCCGGTTTCGAAGCCGCGTCTTCTCGCGCATGCTCGAACTGTTCTGCGATCTCATCGATCAGTTCCGCCTCGACGACGGTGCGTAGGAGTGCGTCCGTCATCTCGCGAACAACGATATTTCGGTACCCGCGGTTGTTGAGTTCGCGCTCCAGTTCGTAGTTCAACCATGCATCGAAGTCTTCAATAGTCTCCTCGCGTGCATAAAATGGCCGTTGATTGGCTGCCTCATACGTGAACGCTACATCCTTCATCGGATCCGGGTTCTCACCCTGTCCCACACCCGATTCATCGTCCGCTCTAGCAGTCGAATCAGACGGAGTTGTTGTGGGCTCCTGAGGGCCGGCTGCGTTCTCTTGACCGTCAGACTCATCTTCCAGAGTCTTGCCGAGATCTGCGAACGGGTCGTCCTCAGCCATGCCGGACCACCTCCCCGGCCGCGACGATATGAGCGAGTTCGTCGAAGCATTTCAACTGATCACAGTCTGGATCGTAGTCCAAGAGTGGTTTCCGTTCGCCGTACGCTTTCGTGATATTGGTTCGGTCGCGGATACCTGGGGCCGGTTTGATATCGCCGGTGTCGACAGCCTCCCAGTCCGTGATGCGAGCGAAGTTCGGAACGCGGTTTTGTAGACTCTCGTGGGAGTTGAGACGCTCGAGGAGGCGTCGATCTTGCGTCTGCTGGTCGATCCGGCCATTCAGCTTGTTTGGCACCAGCGCAAGCACGTCGACATCTATATGTTGACGAAGGGGTGAAATCTGGCGCTCGATCGTCCGTTCGAGCCCGGATATAGCCTCATTACCGGGCGCAAGTGGAAGTATCAGATTCGCTGTCGCAACGAGGGCGTTGTCGGTGAGCCGAGAGCGATAGGCCGGCGAGTCGATCACGATATAGTCGTATTCGTCACCGAGCAGTGGCTCCACTACTTCTCGCTTCAGGAGCGCGGACGGCTGGAAGACGTCCCCGACGACGATTTCGCGCTCAACCTGTTCGAGATCTTCACTCGAAGGAAGGAGATCGAATTCGTAGTCAGTATTGTAGACGAGCGATGTCGGATCCGCCTCGTCAAATAAGACATCGCCGATACCCTCGTCCGTGTTACGGTAGTGGTCATCAAACCCAAGGCCGACTGAGCCGTGGCCGTTCGGGTCGAGATCAATCATGAGCACGTCGTGTCTCTGGGCGAGGTGCCGTGCGAGATTCACCGCGATGGTCGACTTTCCAACGCCCCCCTTCAGCATACAGACCGAAACAGCTCGGGAATCCCCGTCCATCTCGGCCGGTTCGTATGGGCTATTTGGGCTATTCATGCTATTCAAGCTGTCTGTAGTAACCATACTATCTTCGAACATTCCCCTCCTTCTTATATCTACGGGCCGCAAACAGTTTGAATAGCGCCGATGGCACAAATAGTACGAATAGTAGGAATAGATTAAGTAGTATAGATGTTTTTCTGTCTATAGACATAATACTGTTTGTGGATAGTCTGCGGATTAAACGCGGTCACAGAGGCGCTACGACTGTCGACGAAGACGGCGAGGTTATCTATCGTTGGTAGTGATTGCTGCGTCCAGTCGTTCCCATACAGCATCGAAGGCAGGCGGGTCGCCAGTAAGGTCGGGAAGCGTTGTCTCCCACTGGTGCCTGATATCCGCACGCCGATCCGCTGGCAACCCCGACGCAAGATCGACCGAAAGGCCATCGTGTTCGCACTTCGCCTCGAAAGCGGGGTACACCTCCTCGAACTCAATATCGACTGAATCGATCTCTAAAAGCTGATAGAGGTCGTAGTAATCTCTCGCAGCACCACGCTGGAAGATCGCCCGAAGCTTCTCCACGAAAATGCCTTCGATACTGTAGGCCATGAGCTCGAATTTGGGAACGTCTTCGTATTCATGCGTATGACGAACGGGGTCGAACACCACTCGTTCGTCAACCATTATGTCGAGGCTGGTCGTATTCGGGTGCCCGAGGACTGCCCTGTACTGGATACTCACGTCGACATAGTGTGTTGGATAGTCCTGCTGGCGAGACTCGTGGTGTTCGCGGACAGTAAACTCGATCCCGGAGTGCTCGGTGACCATCTCGAGTGCCGCGCTAAGCTCGTCCAGAGATCCCTGATACTGACCTGTGACGCCGAAATCCAGGTCTTTCGAGAACCGCCATGATTGAGGGAAGTACAGTTTACTCAGTGCTGTCCCGCCTTTGAATAGGAGGTTCTCTCCGTATTCGCTCGTGAAAAATACCCCAGAGAATCCACGAGTTGACGTAGTCCTTCTCGGCGTAGCCCTGCCGCACACCAAGCTCACGGGCACGTGCTCGGAGGCGATCCTGCGTTATCATCAGGATCAGGACTCCGTTGGCCCGAGTGTGTCCGTGTCGACGTTGACTCGAAGGCGGTACTCGCTGTCGTAGCGCCCCCCTTCGGTCAGCGTCGGGTCGAGCAGCGAGTACCCGCTCGTGAACGACGCGATCAGCCTCTCACGCTCCGGCAGATCGATCCCGAAGAGGTCGCCGAGGTAGACGATTCGCTTGGTCGCAGCACCGTTACCAAGCCGCTGGAGGTACGTGGCGACCGTCGGCCACGAACACCTCAGTTCGTCCGCGGCGACCATCGCTGTAGCGAGCTCTTGGATACCACCGCAGTACTCGGGGTGGTCGGCACAGTCGACGAGCGTCTTCTCCACGTCAGCGATATTCACCGCCGTTCCCTCGATGGACACTGGCTCGTACCCGAAGAACTTCCCCTCGGTGACTGTCGCCACGCGATACGGGACGCCGTGGATTTCGCGGCTCCGGGCCCGCGACGGTGTGACGATGTAGACGGTCCGCGGGACCTGTTTGATTAGTCCGTGGTGACTGAGCGCACTGTAGTATCCGATGTACATCGGCTCGGCGATGTGTGAAGCGATAAGGTACTCATGAGTCGTGTACACCGCTTCCTCGCCAGCTGCGAGCGGGATGATGAGATACCGACCGGGGAAGAGTCGATCCAGCCACCCCTTCTCGGTGAGACGGGAGGCGATCTCGCGGGCCGCGTTGGGTGCGACACCGAGAGAATGCTCGATGTCGCTGACCGAGATGATCTGGTTGCCCTCTCCGGCGAGTTGTGAAAGCAGCCGGCTCTCGCGAGACGAAAGCCCCTGCCGCACATTCTGCGCTCGTTCTGTTGTTCCAATACCTGCGTTCTGTGTACAGAGTATAAGAAGCTGCGGACTTCAAGCTTGTGCCTCTTGCGCCCCATACTTTCCCTCACGCTCTACAGAGTAGCAGGATTTGTACCGAGTCATAAGGCGAAGTGAGCGCTGGAGCGGCTCCGGTGTGCCCCGCCACCCTGATCACGACGAGACCTCCCACGCAGCAACCCAACCGTCACGCTCGACCGGCAGAGTGAGATCGCGGATCAAGTAGCCCGCGTCCTCCAAGTGGCCACGAACGAGCTCCGGCTGCGCTCCGATGAGAAGTTTCGCCGGGTCGTCGGGCTGCTCGGGCGGTCGAAGCTTCCACGGTTCGGCGCTCTCGTCCATCTCGCGAAGGATCGTGACGAGGTCAATGCCGAGCCGCCCGGTAGTGCTTCCAGCAGCCATCAGACATACTCCTGACGGCGTTCGTGACGGAGTTGAACGAAGTCGACCACCGGCCAACCGGCGTCTCGAAGCTGTTCCTTGACCTCCTTGATCGCGCTCGCGTCCACCGTCCACGCCGATCGATCCGGGTTCCACCGGCGGCCCGTGGACGCCATCGAGAGATCGAGCAAGTCCTCTTTCGATGCGAACGGCGATCCAAGCATCGCCTTGAGACCGTTGTGAGTTGCGATCTCGCCGAGAACTTTGATGCACTCTATCGGGTCATCACCGGATGGTAGGTACTCCAGCATCGGTCCGTCCGGCGTGTCAGTGTATTCGATCGCGAGGCGGCCGCAGTACGGACAGACCCACACGCCGAGATCCGAACGATGTGCGCTGGGTTCGTCGCACGTCGGACAGTCTGGGTGGAAATCGAGACTGTATCGGGTCGTATCGGTCATCTCAATCAGCTCCCCCGGCGGCCGCCGCTGTGAGACTCGTTTGCTCGGGCTCGACGCCGATCGCCACGGTCGCCCTCGGTGCTGGCTCCTGGGTTTCGAGCTCGGGACCAACGAGTGTCCAAACGATCGATATCCACGGATCGAGCCAGTCACACGCCTTCCTGAGCGCCGGGATCATCTCGCCCGGATCGGCGAATAGCGCCCCCCCGATGGGATCATCGGGGTCGACGTACCGATCGGGATCGAGCAGGTCGTAGATTGCCTCGGCGAGCACATCCCGAGTGAACGTCCCGGTCGCTGTCGAGTCACCGTCGGTTGCCACGAACTCCGGCAGGATGTTCTCACCACGCTCCTTGTCGGTGTGGAACGGCAGCGCGAAGCGCCACCCAGCCTCGGTCTGCTGTATGAAATCGAACGCTGCGAGACGGTCTGTGTAGGTGCGAATCGACCGTGCTGAGACGTCGGCTCGCTCGGCGAGTTCACTTTGCACAAGGGGCGTCTCGGCGATCAGCAGCGCGTGAACGATCTTCGAGAGGGCTGGTTTCCCCATCTCAGACAGGAGACGGGTAGGCTTGAGAGCCGAGAGACCATACCGGACCTNGCGTGAACGATCTTCGAGAGGGCTGGTTTCCCCATCTCAGACAGGAGACGGGTAGGCTTGAGAGCCGAGAGACCATACCGGACCTCGTCGAGGCGGAGTGTCCGTCCCGGTGCCTTCGTCTCCGATGCGAGATTGTGGAGTGCTCTCGCAGCGTCGTACGGCGTCCCAGTGAGGGCTGCAAGCATCGAAGTCGCCGCACGGGTCGGTCGGATCGACTTCTGACGGCACATTACCTGCACCGCTTGAGCCGTCTGAGAGCGGTCGGGAGCCTCTTCGACCGGGATAGGAACCGAAAACTCCGGAGCGTCCTCGTGGATCTCTCGGTTCGAGAGACGCCGGCGGAGCGGGTCGGCGAGCTGGTCGACGCTCTTGCCCACGACCACGAACGATCCGATGAGCTCGCCGAACGGATCGTCGGCATCCACCGTTGGCGGAATAGCGCTCTCGCGCTTGTCCTCACGAGATTCGAGCAGCTGGCGATACGCGGTGGATTCGCCGTACCGGGACTGAATCGACGCGCCGACGGAGAGCGTTTCGGCGAGGTCTGCTTGCTGGTTCTTGCCGAAATCCCGCGAGAAGCGCGGGATACGCGCCTCCCGAACCACGTCGACGTCGGCAAGATCGAGCAGGTGAACGATCGTGCCGGCGAGACCCTGAGCTTCCCGAAGGATATCCGCGCGGAAGCGGTTGCAATCCTCGTAATTCTCGCGATGGAGGTCTTGGGTGAGCTCGCTGAGGTCTTCGGCAGCTTCGAGCAGCGCATCGGTGTAGTCTTCGGCGGTGGCGTCGGCGTCTTTGAGATAGCCGAGACACCGGGAGTTCCGGAGCAAATCAGCGTGGTTGGCGAGCAGATCACCGAGCTTGCCTGATTCGAAGCGGTCGGGGGTGAGGACGTGGCGGAAGGTTCGGGCGTTGGCTAACGCAAGTGCAATACACACCCACCACTGCATGGGATCATCGTACTCGCCACCGACCAGTAGGCGATCAGCCTCGTGGTCATAGTACCAGTGGGGTTCGCCACGGTCATCTTTCACCCCAATCGGGTGGTCAACGAGTGTGATACCGCCGTCAGTACCGCTGCCGGCGGCCGCAGCGTAGCGATGGCGGGCCGCTGACCGCACCTGATGATGGAAGGGGAGACGATGGCGGTCGGGAGCCGCCCCGGCACCGCCGCCGCTACCGCCACCGCGCTCCGCACAGCACGCCTCGGCCTCCGCAGTGGGGCGGTGGCGGCCCTCACGTGCGGGCGGGGATACACGGCTATCGTCGGAGGGATTTCCGGATTCGCTAACGACCGCTTCGAGGCGCTGCTGTCTGCCGATTTCGCTATCGAGTCTGTCGAGTAGGTTGCGGCCGGCGGCGAGGAGTTCGACTGCGTTCCCGTTCTCACCCATTCGAGAGAAGGTTTCGACGAGTCCGAGCTCGGCGAGAGAGTCGTCACTAGTAGTGAGACACTGGCGGACGGCTCCCTTTGTGGTCTGGTGGAGGGCGTAGAGTTCGGTGTACGAGAGGGTTTCAGACGCCTCGTCGGCAAGCTGATGGAGAATACGGACCTTCCGACCATCGGGATCAAGAACGTCGCGTGCGGTCTCGACGCGCTGCGTAATGTTGTTCTCAGACAGGCCTGCACTGCACTGTTCGCTAACAGCCGGGAGGTGTTCGCGGTACTGGCGAACGAGTCGTCGTTGCCAGCGGCCGGTCGCGATGATTCGGAGATCAACCGCTCTTGCGAGCTCGGCGAGCAACCAGGCGGTGTCCTTGCGGTACTCCGCGCGAAGGTCACCGAACGCATCGTTGATGCGGACGGCGATGGTTGGAGTCCGATCGCTTTCGCGGAGGACGGCGAGCGGGCCGTCGGCTACCTCCTCGAAATCAACGTGCCAACCGGCGACCGACCGTCCGGAGGTGCCGAACTGAGCGTTCTGGCGCAAGACCTCGAAGAACTGCGCATCGGCGCGGGCGAGCGACGGAACCATCCCGGCGTAGACACCATCGAGAGCGGTGACGCCGGCCTCTCGAAGCCGCTCTTCGCGTTGGCTGCGGTGGTCGAGGTCGCCAACGAGATCGTTGACGGCAGCGACGAACCTTCGTTGGAAGTCGTGGTCGAGGGCGATCTGCCTCCATAGGCGGTGTGCAGTATCGTCGGCGTGGATCTCGACGAGTGGCGAGAGCGGCGGCTGCTAGGTGAGGGTGAGACCTGCATCCGGCATCGTGGCTCACCTCGCGCCTCCGATCGAGCTTCCACCGCTCATGGCGTGATCTCTCCCGGCTCGGTCGAGCCATCTAGATGGACCTGGGTAGCGAGACGGACGGCGAGATCACGATCACCGAACACCGGACCCACGCGATGATTGTAGTCGGTTTTATGTTCGATGATAGCGCCAGCCGCAGGGCAGGCGTCGTCGCAGCACCAATAATTGTGGTACGCGATCCCCTCTTCTTGATATGTGCTCAACAGCCGTTCGGCGTGTCCGTCACAGGCGGTGCAACTGACCGTTTCGGGGACGGTAATCTTGATGAGCTGGCCCGAAGCGTCGAGACGCATCAGCGACCCCTCCCGTTGGTCGTTTGTTCAGGTGCGCTCAGATTCCTCGCGTGTGTCGGGCGTCGGCCGCGGAGGGCTGTCCGGGTGGTCGGTTCGCTGGAGGGGCGCGCAGCGTTCTGGCTGTCGAGGTGGTCGGAAGCGATGCTGTCAGCGCTGGATGGAGATTGGTCTCTTGTCATGGGGGTGTTGGCCCAGTATTCCAGCGCTGACGACCGGGCTCCGTCGTCGTACCCGACGATATTGTTTGCCGTGCGATGAGCGAGAGCTATCGACTGCCGAGAGCTGTCGCTCACCGAGTGGCAAACGTTAATATCGTGGGCCGATGAGAAACCGGTAAGACCAACCCAGTCCAGGGAGGTCGACCGGTTCCAGATGTTTGTTGGGACGGGGACGTGGGACTCCCCGCTCCCATCGACACTATATTTCTTTCCTAGCTTTGCGTCTACGTCTGCCGCCCGCCTTATTACTGTTGTGTCATTCTCACGTGGATGTAGTGCCCTCCCGCTGTTTTGAATCGGCTTGCAGCGTGCTATATACGACCAGCTGCGGCTCCCGAGCGTCGATCCTGTTTGCGTGCCTCGATCGTGGAGTGGTCGTGTTGCCTTTGTAGCGGCCATGACGTCATGGCCCGTTGTTGTCGTGCTGGCGGCCGGGTGGATCGCCGTACCCACGGGTGGACCCCGATCTGTCCCGATCGAGACGGACTGGCGGACAGCCGTCTCTCTAGCGGAGTTCGGTCGTCGCCACACGCGAGCGACAGCAACACCTCTGCGCGTAGGGCGAAACCTATATGTTCCGTGGGCCGCGAGGATGAAGTGTTCTAAACCCCCTCGTCGGCACTGATTCGTTAGCCCTTGCTTTGGGCTGACGGTGCATCGCTTGGTATATATGGTTTTGTATGACGCAATGACAGACCGTAGAGAATCCGTGAGAGTGCGGTGGAGGGGGCCGAGAATACCGTTCATGCTCGGCCCGCTACACCGCCTCTATCGCATCGTCTGCCGTTACGACCCGGATGCTGGAAACGAGCCCGACAGCAGGGTAGATAGCATACGGCTGCGTGCTGCCGGGCCGGGCCTCGATAGTGTACGTACCACCGCTGGGACCTCGAAGGCGGGCTGTGTCGTCCGATCCGGTAGCGGTCTCGATGACGCGCCGGGGAGTTGACTGATCATCCCAGACAACACCCTCGCCTTCCTGGAGATCGCTCAGCATCGTTATGGATACGCCCCTGCTGTGTGGATCAGCATCCGCTTCCTGCTGACAGCTCTCGGCTTTGTGGCGAGAGCGGTGGAACGCTGTTGGGGCATGGCAACTCCGAACGACAGTGGCGACCTCCTCCTCATCAGGAGGCCCGTCGGGATAGCACTCATCCCACTCGCAGGGCTCATAAAACGCCAAGATGCGCTCGCTGTACGGGATTTCTCGCCACTCGCGCCTCTCGACCGCTCGCCCGACTTCCCGCGTGCGACACGCAGGTTCTACCGGTTCGCTGTCGGTAGTTTCCGGCTGGTTGGTATGTCGTGCGTCCCGCGAACGTGCGGTACCCTTACGTAATTCGGTACCATAGGAGGTCTTGCTTTGGGACATTGGATTGTTCATAGCTGAAATGGTCAGCAATCCGATGTTGCCAGAGACAGTCAGTGCGGGTTCGACCGATTCCGAGTGGCTGTGATCCACTCAGGTTACGAAGTCGAGTTTGTCCGCACTGACACGATACACTCGTGAGCCGAGCGTCCGCCCTGCACCCGCTGCTCGACGCTTGCAGACATCGACTGCGTCGATAGGGGGTGGTTTTCTGCATTCGATCTCCTCTGACATTAGCTCCGTTTGAGACCGTAGCGGATAAATGTGTTCCTACCTAACTGCATTAATGTTCTTAGGTGAGAACTGTTGCTGTGGTCTTCATCGGTCTTAAACCCCCGTGTGGGTGTATTCAGGTCAGATGCCCCCACCAGTCCCGTGGATGACGAGGACCGATAGATACGTCCTTGATCTGCTGGACCAGCCGGGCGTTGTTATCACCCCGAAGGGAATTTGGCTTAGTTTGCGCCAGGTGCATGGTGACGACATCGCTCCCTCTAGAGGACAGATTTCTCGGAGATTGCGGAACGAACTCTCCGAGCACGGACTCGTCCATCAGCCATTTGCTGCCGAAGAGCGTGGTTACTACGAGATTACAGAGCTTGGCGAACGATTCCTCCACGACCCCGACGCCGAACCGGCAGAGTTCGTCGCCGATATGAACGTCTCTAAGCAGTAGCGGGATTTTCTGGGTGTGGGCGAATGTAGCCACATTTGATCCGAGCCACGACCGTTTCATTTGTTCTGGATCTGTCTGTCGTGAGGTGGGGGATGGACTTATCGTAACGCCCTTTCCGATCCCGAAAATCCATGTGGTATGAAATTAATCTGTTTGAGATTTAGTCGATAGAGGGTGTTTGTGTTGTGTGAATGATTCGAAGTCACCACTCACGTCCATCAAAACCGCCATCAATATCGGGAGGATTTTCGTCTGGGCAGTGAGCCATCTCTCGGTATGTGTCATATAGATCTTCAGCCCATTCAATGATTTTCGGATTTTCGCTTACAATCATGGCGATGTGTTTCCCGTCGCCGCGTTCATTGTATGCGCCAACCGCAACTTTTCGATCATCATATATTCCGATGCCGAGCGTATGGGAATCTTCGAGATAGAGTGGCTGATAGTGCTCACATTTGGCATGAGCGGCAAAGTCGGTTTTCCTGTCTTGGTCTGATTTGACATAGCTGTCCCAATCAAGGATGGCTTCAGCCTTGACACCGAAATTAAGCATCGTTTTGTAAGCAAAGAACAGAAGTGGATTATAGATCGAGCAGACACATCGAAATTGGTTCACGTGAACATCGCAGAGTCTGAAAGCGGCTCCGAGTACATTCGAGGGACTGGCTGTATTCGATGCGATAACGACTGCATCGGTGAGCTCGTTCACCGGAACAGTCGCATCTTCCAACGGAAGGCGTTGGAACCATTCTGCTTTCTCGATGATTTGTCCAACGGTGATCGATAAATCGTCGTAGGCGACCAGCACCTTTTCGCCCGTGTTGGCGATTCGATAGGTATTGGCTTTTTCGTCCGTCCAGTCACGTTCGGGTTTGGTGAACCATTTGAGCTGACGTTTGATTGTCTGCTCAGTAGCCGATACAGGTATTCTCAGTACCTCACAATGCTCTCAAACTAACTCCTTCTGAGACGTGAACTCGGAGGAGATGGTGATGTCGAGCAGTTGCTGGAGCGGCAGNCTCAGTACCTCACAATGCTCTCAAACTAACTCCTTCTGAGACGTGAACTCGGAGGAGATGGTGATGTCGAGCAGTTGCTGGAGCGGCAGTTCGGCACTGAGAGCAACAAACCTGTCGCGGTCGGCGGCGTTCCGCCGCCGACGCGACGGTGTTGCCACTCGCCGAGCGGACTATCCCGGTCGGTGGATTAGCGCTCGAAGCGGTCGTCCGGTGGCTTGTTCGCGGGGACGGCGCGACGCACNTGCCACTCGCCGAGCGGACTATCCCGGTCGGTGGATTAGCGCTCGAAGCGGTCGTCCGGTGGCTTGTTCGCGGGGACGGCGCGACGCACCGCGAGCGCCGTCTCCGCTGCTCGCCGTACCATCCCAAGGAATTCGTCGAATCGCCATGACCAGAGGCGTCGCGCGCCTCGGCGCGGCGACGCCACGTACTCCCAGTGAAGATACCGCCACGCATTCTGGAGAAGGAAGCTGATCAGCACGTATAGAAACCGCACCGCCGGATTCTGTGTCGTCGTCTTCGCAATGCTTCGTTCGGACAAACGGTAGGTCGATTCGATACCGAACCGCCGGCTGTAGTACTTCCGAGCCTGGCGTGGCATCTCAATGAACGGCGCGTCGACGGCGTAGCCGTGACGCGCCACACCTTCCTCGCCGTACTTTCCTTGCTGGTACGTACAGTCGATGTAGACCGGGAAATCGACGGTCCACGTGTGACCGTCGATTTCGCCTCGGAGGTCGTGGTCGATCACGCGGCTCCAGCCCTCGCTCAGTTCGGTCTGGATCGCCTCGCCCCACTTCACGATCGGCATGACGTANGGAGGTCGTGGTCGATCACGCGGCTCCAGCCCTCGCTCAGTTCGGTCTGGATCGCCTCGCC
Organism: Halococcus salifodinae DSM 8989; assembly: GCF_000336935.1. Lineage (NCBI taxonomy): Archaea > Methanobacteriati > Methanobacteriota > Halobacteria > Halobacteriales > Halococcaceae > Halococcus > Halococcus salifodinae. Next base: position 14,584 of record NZ_AOME01000009.1, read on the forward strand.
CCACTTCACGATCGGCATGACGTACGCGTAGTTGTGGGCAGCGAGCAGCGTCAGACAGTACGTGTCGTAGAACTCGCGATCAAGGTAGACAGCCTTGACTTCGAGGTCAAGGCCGTCGAGCACGCCGAGTAGTTCCGCGAGGATCGAGCTGGCGGTGTCGCCGTCGGTGAGACGGCGCACCGCCAGCGTGTAGCGTTTGTTGCGCACTCGCGCGTAGAGAGTGGCATAGCCGTGGAAAGTCGTCGTTCCGGCTTTGGCGAGTGACTCGTAGAGTTCCTCCTTGGAGTCGTA
>NZ_AOME01000010.1 GCF_000336935.1 Halococcus salifodinae DSM 8989
GGGTACGCGGTCGGGCTTTGGCCGGCCCGGAGGGCCGGGATTCTTCGGCGGTGCTGTCGCGGTTTCAATCACGCGCGAGAAACGCGCGTGCTGGGTCAGTGCGGTGCAGTAGGTTCTGCGACGACCGTCAGTGCCCTCTTATCGCTGCTCATGATCCTTATCCTGCCAGCCCTCCGGCCCCCCAGAGTGATCTATTCAACGGACCAGGGTATAAAACGCTCAAGCACGCTGTTCAGGCTGCTCTCGGAAATCAACAATGTGCTACAGATTAGTGCCTATCTAAATCGGCTTTTCATATCCCGCCGGACTGCTACTGCAACCAGCCCAAGACCGGTTATAGCAAGTATGATAGTTCCTATCCCACCCCAGGAATAAGGTTCGAAAAACGTACGCCGTGTGAATATGTGTGACTGATTTCCTTGCGATATTGTCAACTGTCCGATGTACGATTCCTGAGGGTCACTTTTGGGCAAATTCGACCTCACCTTGAAAACATGTCTCTGTCCATCAATAGCTTCTTGTATCATCTGCTGTTCACGTCCCGAAAAATCGCTGTAGGAGGCAAAGTCCCCCTGTGTGGGTGGTGTATCAGACGTCGTATTGAGTGCGAACTCAAATCTCAATGCAGTTGGGAAAGCAACTACCGCTATCGTGAGAAGGCCAATACCAATAAAGAACATCAGGTACCGACGTGTTCTGTCGTTCATCTTTTGATTTTGTGATACAGAGGTTACTAAAACCAGTCTCTGATTTTCAAGTGATTCTTGAGTACTATACTATAGATGTTCCCCTGCCAAAATGGTATCATTGTGAATCGCCTACTATGTTAGATATCTTATGGACAGACGATGTTGTGACAACCGACATCAGTAACTTCACAACCGACTGTAGTGCATAGATCTACTTGCTCGCCAAGGATACAATTTCCTCCGCAGCAACGCACCTTTGTTATAACACAAGTACAACCGGCACCAGTCAATCCACAACCAAATAGACAATCTTGTGCAGCTATACAATTGGGATATACTGAGTTGTCAGTTTTGGCTATCATAGATCCAATGGTTCCGGATTTGGGAGACTCTGACATATAAACCGTAGAATCGGAATTATTAGTTCTGTTGTTTTGGGCAATAGCATAACTTCTATTAAGTTGAGGATTTACTGCAATTAATATTTGCCCACTTTCCCCGCTTACTGTTGTTTGAATCTGAGCAGTTGGGATACCGTTGTAAGCAGTACCGTGGACAACTACTCCGTCTTTACCGGACACGTTTTCTTCACGGGATATCACATTGTCAGTTGACAATATGGATACGCTGTCGCTTTTGATGTGGCCTTCGGTGCTGAGAGTAGTGAGTAGATCGTTTCCATAACTTCGATACGCATCTTGAACAGCACTTGGACTACTGTATTGTTGAGCGACTTCAACTAACTCGTCTCGAGAAATTTCGTCCTTGGCTAAGACTGAATCACTTAGCCCTAAAACCGAAGCTACTCCTGTAACAAGCGCTCCTGTGGTCCCCGATAAAAACGTTCGACGGGATTTTTTGTTGGTGCGAGCTTGTTCTCGTACTTTGCTAAGTGCCTCCCAGGTTTCTGCACATCCGCCACCATCACTAACCGCGTCATTTACCCGATTTTCGTGACTTTCCGAGCCAGTCGTGCCATTATCTGGCATGCTTAGATGTTTCGTCGAATCGTGGTTTATAATTATCTCTTTTTAATTATGTTTTTGTGTGTTGTGAGATATTTTACTGGATGATCCCCTCATGGCCTCTCAAGGGAGCCGTCGACGCAGGCAGGGTGAGCATGATCGCGGAAGCCCGTGGAAGGTGTCTCTCACGCAACTCCTCGCGGTTGCGCGCCGCGAACTCGCCGATCCCGAAAATGCACACGAGCCGCGCAAACTCGTGTGTAAATCCTCGGGTCGAACGCTTTGAATCGCGCCGTGATTCATCCTGCTCGTCTAGAAACTTGACATTCCCGCCGGCAGAACCGGAGTCAGTCACCCGAGCAGAACGGCTTTCAGCATCTCGTGTGTACGAGGCAGCCATGCGAATACGGACCGACGGAAAGTTCGCGTATCGCGAGGAGCTCGTCGACGACGTCGCCGATCGACTCAACGAGAACACTCGGGTCGGCGCGGTCGAAGCAAGGGCGGAGTTCACCCAGGCGATGCTCCCGGCGTTAGAGCAAGCAGTCGAACACCCAGACATGACCGAGGAACTCGCCGAGATCCTCTCGACCCGCTCCGTCGACGTCGAGTACTGCGTCGAAACAGGTGTCAACGTTGATTGAGTAGTGTTCCTCTCGGTTGCACCCACTGGGCTATATGAAGCTCCTGAGCTGGTTGCAGACGTGGGCCGATTGGTCCTTGCCAACTATCAATGGTGAAACAGTCTTCCCTTATTCTCAAATAATCAATTTGACTGAGAAAAGGTTTATTCGGAAGTGAAGGGGAATTCATGAGACGTGAACCGCTCGCAGCTCCTCCCGATCGTCGTCGCTGCGGTAGTCGTACTCGCAGGCTGTAACGCCCTCACCGGGGGTGACGACACCGAAACCGACACACCAACCGTCACGCCTGTCGATGTCCCGACCGACGAACCGACAGCCACTCCCATGCCGATGCTCGCACCGGGACTCACGGAGGCAGGCGTCGTGAGTGCGAGTGATTTGGCGAACGCTCACGAGGACGCCCTCGACAATGGTTCGTACACAATCGTGTCAAACAGCACAGTCAGGGATGCAAACGGCACGCTCCGTTATCAGCGGAATCGAATAATGCGAGTATCAGAGGGGTCGGAACCGTTCTACGCCGTTAGCAGATACAATGGGTCGGGACGGCAACCCGTTGTCACCTTGCAGCGCATCGAGCGATGGTCGGACGGCGAACGACTATACTCCGCGATCGTCCGGGAAAATGAAACGAGATATTCAACAAGCGCGTTGAATCGAGCGTTCATTAGCGTGCAGAAGGGCGATCAGTTCCTCAGCCTCTTCACGGCGCTTGAAACGCGTGTCGTCGGCCAGGAAACGCGCAACGGCACGGAACTCTACCGAGTTCGGGCGACGAACATCACGAACCCGGAGTACCTCCCGCGATCCGTACTCAACACCTCGAAGAACCCACGGAACATCTCGTTCCGAGCGCTCGTCGACTCGGAGGGGATCGTTCAATCATATCACCTCGGTTATACCACAACCGAAATTAACAGAGGTGTCGAGACCACGAACCGCGTCACGCAGTCGCTTCGTTACACCGACATCGGCTCGACGACCGTCGAGCGGCCCGCGTGGTACGAGGCGGCGAACCGAACGACCACGGCGGCGGGATGATCGATCGGGAATCCCACAGATTCAAGTCAAAGGGCTACGGTGACAGCAGTAGCTCGCGAAAATAACCCACCGCGGGCCGGGGATGTGACACCATCCCCGAGACCGGGCCGAGTAAGCCTCTATGAGCACAGAGAGAGCCACCGGTATTGAATCTACCGGACCGACGGACGATGCATTGCAGGATCAACTACAGCAGCTTCAGCGCCGTGTTGACACCCTTGAAGACGAGAACGAGCAACTTCACTCCGAGCTCGAACAAACCCGTGAGCAACAGCGAGAGGATCGTCACGCCCTCGCCCGCGAGAACCACGAGCTGCGGAAAGCCAACGACCAGCTGAGAGAACGCGTCGATCGTGCGGATGCCAGCCGCGGACACATCATCGACGACATCATCGATGTCGAGGACCAACTCGCCGATGTGGAACCCGGTTCTCCCGGGTCAAAGGGTGGGGGTGATGCCCCCAAAACCACCATGCAGCGGCCGGATCTGACCCCTATCGAACGTATCTCGAAGATGGATGCCGAAGATACAGGAATNGGGGGTGATGCCCCCAAAACCACCATGCAGCGGCCGGATCTGACCCCTATCGAACGTATCTCGAAGATGGATGCCGAAGATACAGGAATCGATATGACGCCCTCCATCGAGCGCGCCGTTTCAATCTTCGATCACTGGGAGGAGTGGTCCAGCAAGACACCCAAGGGCCGCGTCCTCAAGAGCGACCTCAAGACACTCCTCCGAACAGCGACCGGCGAACAGCTCGCGTGGCGACAGGCCTACCGTGCCGCCGAAGCACTCGAAGAGCTCTCCAAGGGACGCATCGAGTTCATCGATCACGACCGCCACGGCAAGATGCTGATTGAGGCTCAACCAGCGAGGGGCGGTGACTGTCACTCGTCGTCAGCGGCTACCCCCTGACCTGCGTCAGAGAACTGCCTGAAGATGACCCACGCCTGACACGGCCTCTAGGTTTCGTGCGTTGTGGTGGTGCATGCATCGGTTGATTACTGACGGGGAAACTGCCTTGTGCAGCCTTGCAGCTAGGATAGAGAACGGAAGAGCTAGTTCAACTACTGACGACGTGTGTCAGTGCGAGCGTCGTTTCGTCCTGATCCATCCGATCGTGATTGCTGATCCGATCCCGTCGGCTGGACCTTCTGTATAGTTGGACTTCTAACCACAGTTCGCCTAATCAGTCAACAGTTCACATGATTCGGCCGCTTGCTACTGATTTAGTTCCGCGGGGCGGCGCGGCTTATCTTGCCCTGCCGCGCTGGGGGGCCACGAGTACGACGCAGTACGACCCTTCACGCGCGTTCCTCGCGCGCGATTCAGAAGTACTGACCGCTACCGCACCGCTGAGGAGATCGGTCGCTCCGCCTCGCTTCGCTCCCTCGACCATCTGGCTCCCACCTCCTCCGGCGCTCGCGCTGCTCGCGCCGTCCCAGCCCCCTCCAGGGTCCTGCTCGCTCCCGGTGGTCGCTGCGCGGGCTTTCCCGCCGAAGGGTTCGTCCATCACGGGGCTGGAACTACTCTGCTGCGGCGGTCTCATCGTTCGATCGGCCGAGTACCCACCATTTCGCTCGTCGCCACACAGGGGCATCACGCCGCTCCTCTCGACGTTCTACCACCGACCGCTGTTGCTCTGCGTACCGGACGAGTTCGGTGTGTTCCTCACGCTGTTCGAGCAACTGTCGACGTTCGCGCTGAAGCCGCTCGTTCTCACGCTCCAATTCCTCAACCTGCTTGGTGAGTTCTTCGACGTCCGCCGCCTGATCTCGAACGGCGGTGAGTTCCTCGCGCAACCGCTCAACTTCGTTCTCCAACTCCCGTCGTCGTTCGCGTGATTCGAGCGTGTCCCGCATGTGTTTCGACCGGGGTACGTCGCGGTCGTCGGCCTCAGCATCGAGTTCTGAAAGCAATTCATCGTCCAGCCGGAAGCTGATTTGGGTCATATCCCGCTCGTATTTCGATGGGACACACTTGGGATACATCAATCTCAGTCAGCCACACGTCCGACAAAGAGCGCAGGAGGGTTTTCTGCTGGACCACTCTCGATTCGTCTCGATGAATAGCGAAGTATCAGTTTAAAATTCTGTCCCAAAGACAGATCGCTCTATTCTCATTTATGTCCACACGCAACCGGCCTGCATGGCTGGGGAATCACCGCCATGACGACGCGAGATCGAGCATCGACTCTCCACAGTACGAATTCCCGTCTGAGACGCAACTACTGCGGATACACAGTGATCAAAAAATCCATTACGTCGGTCGATTATATCACCTCTATGCTGTACAGATACTGCGTACAATCGTGGTGTACGGCACACGAAACCCCTACACGACAGGTGGATTCCCCATGAGTTGCAGCGTTACTACTCTCTTTATAATTAAAGAGCGCTCCCACAGCACTCCCGGAATCCCACCATGGTAGAACGCAAGCAAGTCACCGGCTACGTCTCCGAGGCCACCCACCGCTCCCTCCAAGCCAAAGCCGACGCCGAGGGCCTCTCCGTGAGTGAGTACGTTGGCGAAGCCATCGAGGAGAAAATCGAGCGCGACGGCCTCGAATCCGCCGCCGACCGCTACGGTATCGAGGAGCGCATGCTCCGGCTCGTCGACGACGCCGCCGACCGTGCAGCTGACCGGATCGTCGAACGCGTCGCTGCGGCTGCTGATGCTGAGACGGAGAACTCTGAGGATACCGAGGACGGCGGGATGTACGACTGGGGTGACGAATGAACTACCGTACGAACTACGTCCGCAATCCTGGACCCGACGACATCGGGAAGCTCGTCAACTACGTCGCCGGCGATCTCGTGTTGCGAGGCTCAGGGCTGCGTGCTGATCGGCACGATATCGACGGGTTCCGCTCGATGGCATACGACTGTGAAATGAGCCGCCAACACATGTTCGCGTTCGAAAACCACCACGATCCGGAGAAACTGGCTCGTCGCGTGCGGCTTGCGTTCCGCGACGAGGTGGACGCCGACTTCCTCGTCGGCGTTCATACTGATACCGAGACCAATCACGTCCACGTCGCGCAGGTCGGCACAGCCAACGAATGCTACATGGATAGCGACGATATTGAGCAGCTGCGCTCGGCGGTCGCAGGCCGATTCGATGGTGAATCGATCGGCACGGGAGCGACGGCATGAGCCTGACTCGCTTTCGATTCAAGCAAACGGTGATCTGGTTGGTTGGACTGGGCATTCTCGCCGCTGCTGTGATGCTCTCCTATCGGATGGGCAGCACCGAGTTTGCCGACGAGTTCGCGGCGCTCACGCTCCAGATGAAGGTAGCTGTCGGCGGCGTGGCTGTCGCCGGCGTCGCACTGATCGGCGACTTCTGGACACGCTCGACGGTGGAGTTCTCGGCGCTAGCGGTCCTCGTCGTTGGCACCGTCAGGTTCATCGATGAAATGCAGGAGGGCGAGACACAGCGCGCACAGAGTGGGCGTGAGGTGTATTCCTCTGGTGTAGGTGATTCGGTCAAGGCTGGTTTCATAGACGGCGGTGAGGACGCGCTCGCGATCGATGACGTGAAGAAGCGCAGCCAGTCCAATTCGGTGCATCCAACGATTGACCGTGAGGTCTCGACGATGTTCCTCGGACAGACGAACATGGGTAAATCGACGCAAGTCAAGAAGCTGCTCCGGGATTGGGACCTTGATGAGCCGGTGATTGCGCACGCGATCTCCGAACCGGGGGAATACAACGAACTCGGCGAGGAACTCGACGCGCTCGGTGCGGATACGGTGACGATCTCCTCGCGTGGCTCGGACGTTCGCTGGGATCCGTTTCTCGACCGTGGTGAATCGACCCGCGAGATGATGAACATCACCGAAGGGGTGTTCCGCGCTCACCACACCACTGAGACGGGCTGGTCGGATGCCGCCCGCGCGATGTTGACCGCAGCGATCACGGTCACGAACGCGAAACACGGTGACTTCGCCATGTTGCCAGAGGTGATCGAGCACGGTCCTGACGAGATCATTGAGGAACTCGGTAACGTTCCGAACACAGGGACGATCAGCACGACGCTGGAGACGCTCGACGATGGTGGGCGGTCGGCAGCGTTCACGACGATGACCGGCGAGATACAGTCGCTGCTGGAGTCGGATGTGTTCGATGCGGACCTCGACCGCGTGTCGCTCGCGGACTGTTTCACGATGGGTGGCCGAGCCATCGTGCTCGACAACGTGCGGAAGGACCGCTACGCACGCGGATTCTGGCGGTTCTTTCTCGAAAGCGCCATCGACCAGGCGTTCTCGGTGGAGGGTCGCCAACAGTTCGTCCTCGACGAGGNCGCACGCGGATTCTGGCGGTTCTTTCTCGAAAGCGCCATCGACCAGGCGTTCTCGGTGGAGGGTCGCCAACAGTTCGTCCTCGACGAGGTGGACAAGCTGCCGGAGGTCGGCAACGTGAACGAGCTGTCCTCGGCAGGACGGTCGGCGGGCGTTCGTGGAATACTGGTCGCTCAAGACGTGCATCAACTCAGAGATCGCTACGGCGACATGGCGGAGTCGCTGTGGTCGAACTGCCCGAACAGGATTGCATTCAAGCCCGGCGACGTCGAGACGGCTGAGTTCGTGCTCTCGTCGCTGGGCGAGGTCGAACTCTACCGACAAAGCGTTTCGACGTCACGGAGTGGCGAGGAGTATGGCCGGGAGGTCTCGGGGTCGTACGAGACGGACCTACCGTTGACGACGGGCGACCTGACGGGTCTGGACCAAGGCGAAGCGCTGGTCCAGAGTCCGGACGGCTGGTGGCTGTGCAAGCTCTCGGAGTAAGGACTCTCCTCAGTTCGCCTCCTGGTAGTCCTGCCAGAGTTCGTCGATTCGTGCTCGAACTGCCGCGAGAATCATCGAGAGAACATTGCGGTAGTCGTCCGGAAAGTGGGTATCAGTCGGTTCACCCGCATCGGGCGGCGGATGAAAGTGCTCACGAGTGCTGTGGGTACTTGATTGGCGGTCCCAGCGACATTGCCAGACACCGCTGTCGCTGTCGTCGGTATGAGTCTCGGTATAGTGGATGTTGAAACCGCCGTTGCGATACCACTGGATTTCGAGACGTGCCCCACCAACAGACTCAGGATAGCGCGCTGGATCGAACGTGACGGCCAGATGCTTGTGCTCGTCAGTCCCTTCACCAGAGACGAGAACCACCTCCTCGACCCGATCATCTGTGCGGAGAGTTCGTGCGATAGCTTGAAGAATCGCCTTGTCGATTGGCGCGTTCGCATCAGGCATGGAACCGTTTAGGCCGGAGCCGATTGCTGCTCACGTTGGAGGCGCTGGGCGTGTTCGAGTACGCGCTGATCCTCACGAACGGTCAGCCAGTCGTTGATGTCGGACCAAATGGTTTCGAGCGTGTCGTGGTCATCTGGTTCGGCGATATCGAAAGCGCTCACCTGAGCCGGGTCAGCCGCGTCGTATTTTTCTTGATAGGCGCGGTCGCGCTCAAGGAGCGTTTCGAGCTGGGCGGCAAGTTCATCGCTCGAATGAGCACGCCGAGCTTCGTTGGCGCGCTTCCAGCGAAAGTAGGCGAGATTGCGCTGAAACTGCGCAGGCTGTCCCTCACCGACCGGCTCGACGATACCGATATCAGCGAACCAGAGGAGGNGTACAGCGTGCTTGATCGGCGACAGCCGAAACTGTAGTGGGTTCGCGCAGCGTGAGCGCGGTCTCGTAGACGCGTTCTTTGACCGTTTTTTCCTCGTCCCACTGCTCGCGTTCTTGGCGAACAGCCTCACTGGATGGCACTCCGTCGGACGGGATGCCGCCTTCTGTCTCTGCATCGCGCTTGGGCATACCGTATAATATTACGTACTACCGTAAATATATTGGCACTAGTCGAGTCAGCTGACGATCCCTCGGATAGGGCCGAAGGGGACCGTCGCCTGTGTCTATCTGAACAGCGTGAGATGGCGCTGTGAGCGCCGTGTCTACCTATCGGGTATTCACCTGCGAAAGCCCGCACAGCGCGCTGTGCGCGCGAGCAGGACCGTGGAGGTGGGTCGGGAGTGGAGGG
>NZ_AOME01000011.1 GCF_000336935.1 Halococcus salifodinae DSM 8989
GACAAGGCAGCCCGAAGTGGCCCGACCCGACCCACAGCGAGAACGGGGAGACACCCGGAACAGAACCGTGGCGGCCAGCAGCGGAGATCATCGACTGGTCCGAGCGAGGCGAGAGCATCTGGGGCCGTGATCGCCCGCTCGTCCAGAATACGATGCAGCGAATCGCGGAGGGTATCCGCCGGCATAGCGACGATGCTATCGAGCCGTTCGCGAACGCCGTCGCAGAACTGGGGAAAGCCGACGTCGAGGCACTACAGGAAAACGCTGTCGAGATTACCGAGCCCGGTACGCTAGAGACTGCCGTTGGGCGGCATACTGACCCGTTCCTCGTGAAATACTCCGGAATCCCAACGGGAGAGGAAGGAACTACGTCAGTCGATACAACCACGGTCGACAGCCAGCAGTTCGGCCTCTGTAGTCCGTACCTGCTCGGTCAGCAGTCCCATGCACGGCCGAAGAACGTCAGCGAGGCACCCGTCCCAACCATCGCAACGCGAGGAGCGATCAGCATGGTCGAGCCCCGCGCACGCTCGTTCATACTGCCACGCAACGGTGCGTACCGTGGCCTCCACAGCAACGCTACCTACGAACCGGATGAGCGACCGCTGCACACGGTGACGGCGAAAAATCATGACGGACACTTGGTAACCCCATATCTCGTCCCGTACTACAGCGAGCGTGAAGGGCAGACACCACGAACGCACGACATCGCAGAGCCACTACCAACGGTGACGGCAACCGGTTCGGATCCATATCTCGCCCAGCCGTTCCTCGTTGAGTATTACGGGAATGGTGGCGCGCAGCCAGTCGGAGACCCAATACCGACTATCACCACGAAAGACAGATTCGCGTTGATCTGTCCTGAAGCCTTCCCGTGGGGGTTGGATATTCGCTTTCGGATGCTCCAACCACGTGAACTCGCGGCGGCGATGGGCTTCTCCAAGAACTACGAGATCGCCGGCAACAAGACCGAGACCACCAAGCAAATCGGGAACGCAGTCCCCGTGAACCTTGCCACAGCGCTGTGTGAACAG
>NZ_AOME01000012.1 GCF_000336935.1 Halococcus salifodinae DSM 8989
TTTGCGTCATGGCTAACTCAAGTCTCCCGCTTCAGCGCCTTTGATTTAGCGACCCATCCTGCCGCCGTCTAGTGATTCAACACAGCCGTTCAAAGAGCAGTATTTCGACATTGAGATCTACAGTCAGCGCGAACTGCTTGAGTTGACACGAGATCGTAGGTCACAGATGGAACTTCTCGACTCGTATTTCGAACTCCATGAGTCGCTTGAAGAGGTTCGAAGGATAGAAGATAACCTCTCGGAGAACGGTAAGCAGTTGCGACTGGCACGCGATCGCGCCGAAGAGTACGAATCCGAGCTACAGAACGTTGAGGTGCTTCGTGAGAACATACGAACGCTGGAAAATAAAGGCGTCTCTGAGTATGTTGAAGGCGGTGAGGACTGGGAAAAGGAGGGAGAGATGCTCCATCGAATTACCGACGCGGTTTCCTCAGTGCATGGCGATATCGAGGAACTATCGATCTCGAGCGAACTCGGTATCACTCAGAAGATGGACGATTCGCCGAACGACGAACTACTAGCAGACGCGTTCGAGGCGCTCGAAACGAGCGAGACACGGCTGCAACATCACAAGCAGGAGATGGTCGAGGCGCTTAACGAAGCCGAACAGAAGATTACGGAACTACACGGGCGATGGGAAAGTAGGAACGAGCAACGAAAAGACGACCTACAGGAGCTGGCAGCTGAAATCGAGGACGAAATCGGCGTCGACATTCACGAATACTTCAATCTTAAGGCGGAGGAAAATGCACTTCGAGAAACTGAACGAGAGCTTGAAGAAGTACAGAGTGAGATCGAAGACCTACAAACAGAACGAGAGACATTGCTCGATAAACTCAGCGATGCCCGAGCGGAGGTTACTTCACTTCGCCGGCAAGGTGTAGCGGATCAATAACGAAATGGATGAGGTTCGGGTTCAACTGGATGAAAAGTCGAACAGAGAGCGGTACACAACATGGTTGAAAGAGACGCTCACTGGCTCGAATGTGCAGAACCGTGATCGACGGAAGCTGGCCGAGAGCTTCTCTCCACGAGAACTGGCATCGATCGTTGAGTCACGACAGGTAGGGACCCTAACCGAGGAAGGACTTACTGAGACCGCCGCCGAAAACGTTGTTAATCACCCGCCCCTTCGAGAGAACCTCTACGAACTGGAAGCGAAAGAGATTGAAGACAAGCCAATTATACAGATCAAAGGTGACAACGGGTGGAAACCTCTCTCTGAAATGTCAGATGGTCAACGGTGTACGGCACTGCTCTCGATTGCTATGCTTGAACGAGCTGTTCCACTCGTCATTGATCAGCCAGAAGACATGCTCGACAACAAATTCATTTACTCGTCCGTTGTTCGACTGCTTCGCTCGATAAAGCGTGAACGACAAGTCATTACAGCCACTCACAATGCGAATATTCCGGTTCTCGGCGACGCTGAGCAGATTGTCGTACTGTCATCATCGGGTGGTCAAGGTCACTTTACGACGCGGGGCTCGATCGACGAACCAACCGTGAGGCAGAAAGTACAGCAGATTCTTGAAGGCGGACGGGATGCGTTCCATAGACGAAGTCAGAAGTACGGCTACAATCCAACATAGCCTCCAAATTAATACTGTGCGCGAGGTATGAGCCGAAGTCCGATGCGAGCGACTATTTAGGGCGCGTAGTAGTACTCGCCCTGCCGTTTCTGCTCGCGGTCGAGCTGGCTGCCAGGCTTGTTGATCCGCGGCCGACCGACGCGCTCGTCGCGCCGGAAGGTGACGTCGAGATCGGCGAGGAAGCTGTTCATCCCCTCGCGCATCCCGACGGGCGTACCGGCGTGGCCGGATGCGGCGGGCTCGCCATCGAACACCAGGAGTCGGTCGGCGAGCAGGTCGATCATGTAGATGTCGTGGTCGATCACGAGCGCCGTAGCGTCGTGGTTCTCGGTGTACCGCCGGATGGCCGAGGTGGCCTGGACGCGCTGCTCGACGTCCATGTGGGCCGATGGCTCGTCGAGCACGTAGAGGTCGGCGTCCTCGGAAAGGCAGGCCGCGATCGCGACGCGCTGGCGCTCCCCGCCCGAGAGGTCGGTGAGGTTCTGCTCCATGATGCGTTCGAGCTGGAGCGGCTGAGCGATCTCGGTGTCCCAGTAGGAGCTCCCGAAGTCGTTCGTGATCGAGGAGAGAAAGGCGTCGACCCGCATCGGCTGGTCGATCTCGATGTACTGGGGTTTGTACGCGACGTCCAGTCGAGCGTCGACGCTGCCCTCGTCGGGTTCGAGCTCTCCCGCGAGAAGCTCCGCGAAGGTCGATTTCCCGATCCCATTGGGTCCGACCACGCCGAGCACCTCGTTCTCGTTGATCGTGCCGCCCTCGATAGTCAAGGAAAACTCGCCGTCGCCGTAGGATTTCGTGAGGTCGGGGTACTCGACCAGCGGGCTGCTCGCGGCCGCGGTCCGCGGGGCGTGTTCCTCGAACTCGATGGCGTTCGGGCGGATTCGCATGTTCTCGTTTTCGAGGTAGCCCGCGAGATACTCGTTGATCCCGTTTTTCACCGATTTCGGGCCGGTGACAACGCCGTAGGCTCCGGGTTCGCCGTAGGCGACGTGGAGCGAATCGGCGAGAAGGTCGAGGATCGCGAGGTCGTGTTCGACCACGAGCACCGACCGATCCGTTCCCGTGAGCTCGCCGATCAGTCGCGCGGCGGTCATCCGCTGACCGATGTCGAGATACGGCGTGATCTCGTCGAGGAAGTAGAAGTCGGCCTCGCGAGCGAGCGTCGCCGCGAGCGCGACCCGCTGGAGCTCGCCCCCGGAGATCGAGTCGATCGGCTGGTCCATCACCGGCCCGATCGAGAGCCGTTCGACGAGGTCGTCGAGGACGCCACGCTCGTCGGTGTGTTCGAGGAGTTCGCGGGTGTTGCCGTCGAATCGATCGGGGATCCGGTCGACGTACTGTGGTTTGCGCGCGACCGTCACCGATCCCTCCTGGAGCTCTTCGAGGTAGTTCTGGAGTTCGGTACCACGATACTCGTCCATCACCGCGTCCCAGTCGGGTTCGTCGTCCCACTGGCCGAGGTTCGGCGTGATCTCGTCGGCGAGGATGCGGACGGCGGTGGTCTTCCCGATCCCGTTCGGTCCCAGAATTCCGGTCACGCGGCCCTCCTGAGGGGCAGGCAGCCCGTAGAGCGAGAAGGCGTTGTCGCCGTAGCGATGGACGGGATCGTCTTCGAGTTCCTGAGGAAGGTTGATGATCTCGATCGCGTCGAAGGGGCATTTCTCGACGCAGATCCCGCAGGTCTCGCCGAGACAGATCTCCTCGGAGATCCGGATCTGATCGGGATCGCCCTCGTCGGCGTCCTCGCCCCGAGTGGTGATACACTCCTTGCCGGTGCGGTTGGGCGGGCAGTAGTTCGCACACTCGTAGTTACACCGGTCGGGCTGGCAGCTATCGAGATCGACCACCGCGATCGAATCGTCGGCCATTACAGCGAGGCCCCGGTCGTCAGGAGGATCGCCCACGTCACGAACCACAGCGAGAACGTCATGAACGCGACGTAGAGGTTGTCTTTCACGCCGAAGTCCTCGACATCGACGCCGAGGAGGCGCAACAGCGGTAGCTGGAGAACGATCGCGCCGGCGAGCGGATAGAGCCCGATGGTGTCCGTCGCGGCGCTTGCGAGCGTCGCGGAGACGAGCGCGGCCGCGATACCGGAAAGCGTCGTGAGGGAAAGGACCGTCAGACTCCGGCGATGACCGGCCCGCTCGTCTACGGTCTCGGTCGACATACATCGACTCGGCGACGCGCGCTCAAAAGCCGTTCGCTCTCGTCGAACCGCGAATACGGCCATCAGTGCGGCGTTTCCGTCGCCCGGACCGCACCTTTATGCACGTCGCGTGCGTGCGTTTCGGCAATGAGTGAAACCGACGCGGAGGGGCTGGTCGATCTCCCGCCGAGCGCGAAGCTGGTCTACAAGGTACTCGAATACAACGGCGCGCTGACCCAGAAAGGGATCGTCGAGGAGTCGATGCTCTCGGCCCGTACCGTCCGGTACGCCCTCGAACGTCTCGAAGGGATCGAAGTGGTCGACGAGGACGTCTACTTCGCCGACGCCAGACAGAACCTCTACGAGATCACGGCCGAGACGTCCCCGGACGCCTGCGCCGAACCGGTCGTCTGCGACGACTGACGCGCCGACGAACGCCGCACGCCCGATCGTTCCACTCGAACCGTAGGCCCTACTCGAACTGTGAGCCGTTTTCGACATCGACGGTGCCCGAGAGATCGACCTGTGGGAATGGGATGTCGATCCCGGCGTCGTCGAAGCGTTTCTTGACCGCTGTCACGTACTCGCCGCGGATCTTCAGGAAATCCGCTCGGTTCGGATCGGCGATCCAGAAGCGCGAGGTGAGCCCGACGTACGAATCCGCGAGCGCGCTGTCGGTGCTCAGCCGCACCGTGGGCGTGGGATCGTCGAGGATATCGGGATGTTTCTCGGCCTCTTCGACGATGATATCGGTCGCTGTCTGGATATCGTCCTCGTAGCCGATGCCGAAGGTGAACTGGAGACGGAGCTCCTCGCTTGCCACCGGGTTCTTGATCACGCCGCCAGTGAGCACCGCGTTCGGCACCGTGAGGAGTTCGTTGTCGAAGGTTCTGACCCGTGTGACACGGAACGTGATGTCCTCGACCACGCCGGCGTAGGTTCCGCTCCCGCCGGGCCATTCGATCCAGTCGCCGATCCGGAACGGCCGATCGGCGTAGATGAACGCCCCCGCGACGAAGTTCGCAAGGGTGTCCTGGAGCGCGAACCCGATCGCCAGCGTTCCGGCCGCCGCGATCGCCGTGATCGACGTCAGAAAGCCGCTAAGGCGAGCGGCCTTGAACGCGATCGCGAGCGCGACGAAGAAGAGCAGGATTTTCAGGAGTCGCTGGATCGGCTTTCGCTCGTGGGCATCGAGACCACGACGGTCGAGCGCCCGGCCGAACAGCGGAACGACGATCGCTCGGCCGAGCGCGTAGGTCACGAACAGCGCGACCACGAACGAGATCGCCGCACCGAGAAGTTTCGGATACGGAATACCGAACTCGCGCAGCAGCTGACCGACCGGCCCGATCCCCTCGACGGTGACGTTCCCGGTCGTGTTCCCGTCGGTCCCGTCGCCTGCCGACTGTCCCAACTGCAACAGCCATCCCGACACGCCAGCACGCATTAATAGTACGTTGCGGTGTTGCCTCGTGTCTCGATCACGTCGGCCCCGGCCTGGGCCGCGAGCCGGTCGGCCAGCTCGTCGGTCGTCGTCCCGCCGCGCGCCGCGCGGAGGAACTTCACCTTCACGAGATCGCGATCGCGGAGCTGGCTTTCGAGTTCGTCAGCAACCGCGTCGACACCGCCTTTCCCGACTCGGAGCGTGGCGTCGGTGGTCTGCGCACGCTTCTTGAGCGTTCGCTCGTCCTTTGTCATAGCCGGCCGTCGTCACCCGGCGGACGTAAGCCTATCTATACGGGTAGCGTGCCTGCGAACCGCAATCACACGTGAGAACAACGTGGCCGTCCTGGGTCCTGACCCGACAGTTCCGCCCCGGCCGGAGGTAGGCGTCGCAGGCGTCACACGAGAAACGCTTGAACCGGCGGGGTAGCGACCGACGGTTCCGTTCGGCGACCCGGCGCGCGAGCCGGACGTACTCCCGCGCGCGATCGTCGTGGCCAGCGCTCGCGGCGTCGGCGGCGAGCGCGTGGAGACGTTCGATACGTTCGTCGGCGAGAGTCATCGTTGCGGTCGGAGCCGTTCGGCCGGGGATTCACCGCCGGCGTACATCGGTCTTGCCTTCGCGTTCCGGTGGAGTTATTCGGCCCGCCGTCACGCCTCGGATGTGCGCGCGCTCAACTACCTCGAACTCGAAGGACCACTCCAGCGTAGCGGCTGGGCCACCGCCGCCGCCCAGCAGCGCCAGGCGCTCGACGCCACCGACGTCGCGGTCGTGACATCGCCGTGGCGCGGTGGGGACCTCCCCGCGGCCGCGAAGTCGTTCGCGTCAGGCAAGGGGTGTTTTGCCGAGTACGACCTCGCACACTGTCACGCGCCCGGTCCAGGGAGCCTCGCGGTCGCGCGTCACGCCCGGAGATCCGGTACTCCGCTGGTACTCCACGCCCACATGACCGCCGAGGACTTCGGCGAGTCGTTCCGGTTTTCGTCGCAGGTTGCCCCCGCACTCGGCCGCTACCTCCGGTGGTTTTACTCGCTGGCCGACCTCGTGCTGTGTCCGAGTCAGTACACGAAGGGCCTGCTCGAAGACTACCCCGTGGACGTACCCATCAGAACCATCACTAACGGCGTCGACCGCGACGCGCTCACGGGCCACGAATCGCTGCGCGAGGAGTACCGCGATCGATACGATCTCGACGGCACGGTCGTCTTTGCGGTCGGCAGCGTCTTCGAACGCAAGGGCCTCACGACGTTCTGCCGGCTGGCAGAGGCCACCGACCACGAGTTCGCGTGGTTCGGGGCCTATGATACGGGACCGCACGGCTCGTCGGTGGTGAAGCGTTGGACGAGCGACCCTCCCGAGAACGTCACCTTCACCGGGTGGGTCGACGACAAGCGCGGCGCGTTCGGCGCTGGCGACGTGTTCTGTTTCCCGACGAAAGACGAGAATCAGGGCCTCGTCGTGCTGGAGGCGATGGCGTGTGGCAAACCGGTCGTCATCAGCGACATTCCGGTGTTCGAGGAGTTCTTCACCCACGGCGAGGACTGCCTGAAATGCGGTAGTGAAGCGGAGTTCCGCGCGGCGATCGATCGCCTCGCCGACGACCGTGCGCTCCGCGAGCGCCTCGGCACGAACGCGCGCGAAACCGCCGCCGAACACAGTCTGAAGCGGGTCGGTGAAGAGCTCTCGTCGATCTACCGCGACCTCGTGGGACAGTAGCCACTCCCGACACGACACGGCAACGGCGACCACGACGACCGGATCAGGACGATCGCGTGAAACCACGAGGATTCCGGCTCGACGGAAGTCGACGAGCGATCGGATCGATCAGGCCGGTCCCCGACTCCGGAACCACGCCGCTGGCTCGCGATTCTCACCTCCAGCTTCACCGACGTTCGATGGGTCGGCGTTCGAGTCGTTTGGAACGGTCGGAGAATGTGAGCCACCGCTCGGGGCAGCCAGCACCGGATGGGTGGCGAGCAGCTGTCGCATTCGCTCGCAGTGGGTGTCACCGGTGTTCGGCGCGAGCCAGCAGCGCTCCGGCGTGAAGGAACCGTGAGGAGCTCTGTGGAGTTGTCAGTGCAGAAACGTAGGGGTCGAATCGCTCGACAAAGGGCTGAACCGAATACGAGCGATAGTCATGCCCCCACGATTATTACGCTCGGCCTTCGATTGAGAGCAGATGAACGAGTTGCGTCGAACCGTACGGAGTCGTCCGGTTGTGAGCTTCTTTTTGTTGAGTGTCGGGGTTTCGTGGTCGCTGTGGGGCTTGCAGCTCGTCGTACCGTATCAGCCGTTCGTCTCCTTCGGTTTGGGCTTCGTGTTCTATCTCTTCGGTTTCGTCCCACATTTTGGCCCCTTGTTCGCTGCGGTAGTTCTCGTTTGGCTCGCTGGTGGTGATCTCCGGTCGTGGGCGAGCCAGATCGGCCGCTGGCGAGTCGCTCCATACTGGTATGGGTTCGCGCTGTTGCTTCCGTTGCTTTGCAGTGTCGGCGTCGTAATCGCCTCGGCGTTGCTCATCAACGCACCGTGGCAGAACCCGTTTCGCACCGCTCCCGGATACGCCCCCGTTTTCATCAGTTTCGTTATCACTGCATTCGGTCTCGAAGCAGGGTTCCGTGGGTTCGCGCTTCCACGGCTCCAGCGGCGATTCAACGCGCTGGTCGCGAGCGTCGTTCTCGGTGTTGCGTGGGCGGTCTGGAGCCTACCACAGTTGCTGTTCCCGGGTTCAGTCCTCTCTACGTTCTCGATGTTCGTGTACGTGCCGGCAGTGATCGTTTTCTCCGTTCTCCTCACATACATCTACAACAGTACGAACGGAAGCGTCTTGGTTGCCACCGTACTCAGTGCCGGTATCCAAACCGGACTCGCCACTTCGAGTACGCCGATTCTCGCGATGCAGCTCGTCACACTGGCTGTCTGGACGGTTCCAGCGCTCTGGGTCGCGAACTTCTACGGAGAGGAACGACTCGCGGAACGACTTCCACCGACTGAAAACCACATCGACCTGCTCGACGAATAGACCCCTCCGGCCCCGCCACCAGTCACGTGGTTGCAGACTCGCTGAAAGCCGGCTATCCCAACCCGTGAGGAAAGATATGGGACCCGAGAAACCGAGCGTTCTGTCCGCGTTCCAAAGCACGCGCACCTGACACGGCTAGTTCCGTCTCGCAATACGGGCCCGTCTTGCACGGAGTGCAATAGTTCCGAGCCCGAAATCAGGAGCGGTTGGACGTGTTCCGGAGAGGCCACAATCAATTTCAGATCCCCAGCGTTGGACGAAGCCAATGGAGAGTACGGATCTCCTTGCGGAGTTCGGTAAGCTCGCTCTCGGCCTCGTCGTTCTCGTTGTCGCGCTCACGCCAGGGGCGGTGTTTTCACTCTGCAACGAACCCAGCAGCCCACACTTGTCAGATCTATGAACTATTGCGAACGGGACGGACACGGCGTTACCGACGCCGAAGTCACAACGGCTTACTGCTCCCTCCCAGAACCGTCCGGGGATGCCACCACACGTCGCCGCGTTCACCGACACCTACCTCCCGACGGTGAACGGCGTCACGTACACCATCAGGGCGTGGCGCGAGCACTGGAGCGAGCGGGGCGGCCGGATGGACGTGATCTATCCCGACAGCGACCACGATCCCGAGACGAGCGAATACCCCGTTCGAAGCGTCTCCTTTCCGTTCTACGATGGGTACCGGATCGGTGCGCCGACGGTGCCGGAGGACGTTCGCGAGGCAGAGATCGTCCACGCACACACCCCGTTCGGTGTCGGCCTCGCCGGACTCCGACTCGCCCGCCGGACCGACCGGCCACTCGTCGCGTCGTATCACACGCCCGCGGCGGAGTACGCCGGCTATCTCGCGGAAGGGTGGCTGATGAACGGCGTCGCGCGCGCGGGCAACGCCTACGAGCGGTGGTTTCTCGACCGCGCCGACCGGGTGATCGCGCCGAGCGACACGACCAAAACAGCGCTCGAAGCGCGCGGTATCGGGCCCGTTTCCGTGGTCACCAACGGGATCGACATCGATCGGTTCTCGCCGACCGACACCGCAGCGTTCCGCGAGCGCCACGATCTCCCCGCGGCGGGAGAGCGACCCCTCATCGGCTACACCGGTCGTCACGGCTTCGAGAAGCAGCTCTCGGATCTCGTGGCAGCGGTCGATGGCACCGATGTCACGCTGGTGTTCGGTGGCGACGGTCCCGCACGTCAAACGCTCGAAGCCGAGGTCGCCGAACGCGACGTCGACGTTCGCTTTCTCGGCTTTCTCGACCGTGACGATCTCCCATCGTTTTACTCCGCGCTCGACGTGTTCGGCTTTCCGAGTCCGGTCGAGACGCAGGGCCTCGTCGCGCTCGAAGCGATGGCCTGCGGGACGCCCGTAGTCGGTGTCGAGGCGGGCGCGCTCGTCGAAACCATCGACGACGGCGTGACGGGCTATCACTACGACCGCGGCGACGTCGCAGGCTTTCGCGCTGCGCTCGATCGCGCGCTCGCCGACCGTGATCGGCTGGCCGAAAACTGCCTCTCACAGCGTGAATCGATGAGTGTTGAGCGCGCGGTCGACGCGCTCGCGGCGGTGTACGATACGGTGGAGTGAGACGACGTGCAGTGACGTGATCGGCCGAGATCGAGTCAGGCAGACGCGCCGTTGAGGCTCGCGTAGGTGCGCGCCATCGCGATCCAGAGCAGGACGAACGCGATCGCGACCGCGATCGCCCCGGCGAACAGCCCGAGCGGCGCGAGCGACCCGGTGAGTGCAGTCGCGAGAACCACCGAGACGGCGAACAGGACCGCATCGATCAGCAGCACGGCGATCGCGATCCCGAGCAGCGTCGTCCGGTGGCCGTCGGTGGCCGTCCAGCTCCGTCGGAGTGCGGACGCAGCGTTCGCGTCCTCGACCGCGACGAACGGCAGCGCGAGCAGGAGTGCGCCGAGGACGAACACGCCAGGTACAATCAGGACGACGAGGCCGATCGCGACGAGGACGGCCACGACGAGCGCGCCGACGAGCCAGTTCGCGAGCGCCGGCGCGACCCCGCGAGTCAGGTGCTCGCGCTCGACGACCCCCCACCGAGTCGCGAACACCCTGATTGTGACCAGCCCGACGTAGCCCGCGACCACACAGACGACTGCGAGCCCGATCACCGGAACGGGATCGAGCGTGAGCGTGAACGGGTCGCCGGACCCGGAGAGCACCGCGTCGGGCACGATGCGATAGACCGGCCCTGCGAGCAGCGCAACAAGTGTCTGGACGACGGCGAACGCGAGGAGGAGGAGCAACGCCGGTCCGGTCGCCAGCCGCCGGAGCGACTCGCGGAGGACCGAGGCGACGCCGAGTGTCATACCCGAAGTGATTCGAGCGCGGATACTGTGCCTTGCGGTTTGCTCGGAACACGGCACGCCGACGCACTGCTCCGATCGTCACCCCGTCACGAGCGACGACCGATCAGCACCCAACACCCATCAGAAAGAGATTCCCGATGTTTCGAGACCGCATTGGGCATCGTGGTCAGTGGCCACCCCGATGATATCGAAATGGGAGTACGAAACCGCATTTCAACACGAGACACGATCGAGTTCGAACAGATATAGGTACACTCGTGACGATGGTCAGCAGCCGTGTCCAAGCGACGGCATGTCGACGGCCACATCCCAAATAGTCGATTCGCATTGCTTCATTTCCCTCTTTTCTAGGTTTGGAATCGGTACATCAGCTCGGGTACTGGCAGAAATAGTCGTGGATCGTGAGTAGAGTACACCGATAGAGTCCGATCATAACTGTTCAGTACCACGCTTCGTCCCCTCTCGTCACGGTTCGATGCTCCCATCGAAACCGCTCGATAGTGAACGGTCGAGATATCGATCGCTGGCCTTCGCGAGAGTCGTACAGACAGATATCGAGTACTTTTCTCTAATCGATATCGCGGTTGGTTCGGTTCCGGCCGTGGATCACAGTTCGCCACGAAGGTGGATCGTCGGTCCGAGCCGGAACAACTTATAGGGAACAGCACGGTGAGACAATCGATGACAGTCGGCGTTACTGCGCGGCTCGACAGGATCGGGACAGACGGACGCATCGTGAACGTGCCGATGGATCACGGGATCACGCTCGGCGCGGTCGACGGCCTCCGCCGGATCGAGGCGACGATCGACGCGGTGACCCGCGGTGGCGCGGACAGCGTGCTGACCCAGAAAGGGATCGCGCCGCGGGTCCACCCCAACAAGAACGGGGCCGGCTACATCGTCCACCTGAACGCGTCGACCACGACGGGGCCGGACACCAACGACAAGCGACTCACCGGAACGGTCACCGAGGCCATCCGTGCGGGTGCGGACGCGGTCTCGCTCCACGTCAACGTCGGGAGCGACTCCGAACCGCAGCAGCTCGAACAGCTCGCGCAGGTCACGCGAACCGCCGCCGAGTACGGAATGCCGGTGCTCGCGATGACCTACGCCCGTGGCCCGGGGGTCGACGAGAGTGATCCCGAGCGTCTCGCCCACGCGGTACGGCTCGCGGAGGAGGCCGGCGCGGACGTGGCGAAGACGGCCTACAGCGGCGACGCGGCGAGCTACGAACGTGTGACCGAGGCGACGAGCCTCCCCGTCATCATGGCCGGCGGCGATCCCGAAGGGAACGAAGCGACGCTCGAAAACGTCCGCGGGGCGATGGACGCGGGTGCGGCTGGCGTCTCGATCGGGCGAACGGTCTTCCAGCACGACGATCCCGAAGCGATGACGCGCGCGGTCACAGCCGTGGTCCACGACGACCGGTCGGTCGACGACGCCCTCGATCGGGCTGAGTTGTAAGCCGGCCGCCATTCGAAAACTGCGATAGCGGTCGGCGCGGAGCCGTCACTCCTCGCGGTCGGTCCAGAAGTCGAAGCTACGTCCCGGAGCGAAGACGTCGATGGCGACCGCCCGCTCGTCGCCGGTGTTCTCGACCCGGTGGGACTCCCACGCTTCGAGGTGGACCGAGTCGAAGCGTTCGAGCGTCGCCGAATCCTCCTCGGTGTGGACGGTGATTTCACCCTCCAGCACGACGCAGACCTGCTCGTTCTCGTGGTCGTGCATCGGTGAGGAGTGGCCCGGCGGCTTCTCGAACCACTCGAAGGTGAACTGGTCGCTGCCGGCGAGTGAGACTCGACGCCAGCCCTCGTCCGGCTCGTACGTCTCCGCCGCGGCGAAATCAACGTTTCTCATGTGCTTCGTCAACGCATCGTTCCCATCACTATTGAATATTGTGGACCCGACCACGGTACCGGCTGCCGCTCGAACGAGCAGCCGAACGGCTCACCGATCGACGGGTGATCGAGCGACGGGTCATCGATCGACGGGCGACCGAGCGACGGTCGATCGGCGATCCCCGATCAGAGGTTCGCAGCACCCGCACCGCCGTCGATCGGGATCGAGACGCCGTTGAGATAGCTCGACCGGGGCGAGCAGAGGAAGGCGACGACCTCGCCGAGCTCCCGGGGTTCGCCGATGCGTTCGAGCGGGATTCCTTCGGCGCGTGCGGCGAGGCCCTCCTCGTAGGAGTCGTACTCGCCGCGCTCAACCGACTGCTCGACGAGCTCCTCGATCCGGCTCGTCTCGTGCGGGCCGGGCAGCACCGCGTTCGCTCGGACCTCCGGGGCGAGCTCCTTCGAGAGCGTCTTTTCGAGCCCGACGACGCTCATCCGGACCGAGTTCGAGAGCACCAGCGAGTCGATGGCCTCCTTGACGCTTCGGGAGGCGATGGTGACGATCGTGCCGCCGTCGCCGTCTTGGAGGTGCGGAGCGGCCTCGCGGACCAATCGAACCACGCTCATCACGAGGAGGTCGAACGCGTGATACCAGTCCTCGTCGTCGGTCTCCATGAACGGGCCGCTCGGCGGTCCGCCGGCGCTGGTCACGAGATGATCGAGTCCGTCGAACTCCTCGACGGTCGCCGTCACGAGCGCTTCGACGTCCTCCTTTCGAGTGAGATCGCCAACGACGCCGACCACGCTGCCCTCGCCGAGCGCGTCGAGCTCCGCGACGGCCTCGTCGAGTCGGTCCTCGTCCCGGCCGTTGAGCACCACGTTCGCGTCCTCCTCGGCGAGCACCGCTGCCGAGGCACGCCCGAGACCGCTGCTCGATGCTGTCACCAGTGCCACGTCGTCCGCCACGTCGAGACTCATAGCAGTCGAAACCGTGGTCGCCCGCCACTTAGTCGTTCTGTTGCTCCAGCGTGGAGCGCGAATCGGAAAACGACGGACGGAGAACTCCTCGTCGGCGCTCAGTCCTCGTCGGTCAGGATGTCGGCCGACAGTCCCTGTGCCATCTGAATACCCTCCGAGTTGTTGAGCGTCCACGCGGTGCGCTCGGTGACGGCCTCGATGACCTCGCGTGCGCTGGGGTAGCCGTTGCCCGACTTCTTGACGCCGCCAAAGGGCAGCTGGACCTCGGCACCGATACACGGCAGATTGCCGTAGGCGAGCCCGACTTCGGCGTTGTCGCGGAAGTAGTTGATCTCGCGGTAGTCCTCGGAGATGATCGCGCCCGCGAGCCCGTACTCGGTGTCGTTGTGGAGTTCGACGGCGTCCTCGATGTCACCGGAGTACTTCAGGAGAGCGACGTGGGGGCCGAAGACCTCCTCGTGAGTTACGCGGAGGTCGTCCTCTGGGTCGGCCTCGTAGACGAACGGCCCGATCCAGTGACCCTCATCGTGACCCGCCGGAATCTCCTCGTCGTCGAGGTCCGCGCGGTCGACGAGCACGTTGACGTCCTCGTCGCGTGCGAGGTCGTTGTAGTCGGTGACCTTCTCTTGGTGATCGGGCTCGATCAGCGGCCCCATGAACGTGTCTTCTTCGAGGGGGTCGCCGACCGCAACGTCCTCTGCGGCGTCGACGAAGCGTTCTTTGAACTCGTCGTAGCGATCCTCGTGGACGAGGAGCCGTTCGCTCGATACGCAGCGCTGTCCGGTGGTTTTGAACGAGCTCATCACCGCGGAGTGAACTGCGGTGTCGAGGTCGGCTTCGCTGGTGACGACGATGCCGTTCTTGCCACCCATCTCACACGCCGCAAGTTTTCCGGGCTCGCTACCAACAGTAGAGGCGATCTCCTGACCGACGTCTGCCGACCCGGTGAACAGCACGGTGTCCACGCGGTCGTCGTCAACGATGGTCTCGCCGGCGTCGCCGTAGCCCTGGACCATGTTGAACACGCCGTCGGGGATGCCGCTCTCCGCGAACATCTCGGCGATGACCTGCCCGCACCACGGCACTTGTTCGGCGGGTTTCCAGACGACGGTGTTGCCTTCGACCAGCGTGACCGCCATGTGCCAGAACGGGACTGCGACCGGGAAGTTCCACGGCGTGATGCAGCCCACGACGCCACGAGGGCTCCGACGCATGTAGGCGTCCTTGCCAGGGATTTCGGACGGCACGACGTCGCCGTGGGGATGGCGAGCGTTGCCGGCGGCCCATTCGACCATATGCCACGCCTCGGTCACGTCGGCTTTCCCCTCGGAGATCTCCTTCCCGCACTCCTTGGTAATGACTTCACCGAGCTCGTCGTGACGGTCCTTGAGCTCGTGGTAGATGTCCCAGAGGTACTCCGCGCGGTCGGTGTACGACAGCGCGCTCCACTCCTCGAAGGCCTCGTCGGCGGCCGCGAGCGCCTGATCGACGTCGGCGTCCGTCCCACGCTGGAACTCGCCGAGCGTCTCGCCCGTCGCCGGGTTGGTGCTCTCGAACGTTTCGGTCCCCTCGCCGTCGGTCCATTCGCCGTCGACGTAGTGTTGCGACGGCTCGCTGAGCTGCTGACTCATGGTGTGCAGTCGCCGGTTCGACAGCCCTCTTAATGAAGGTTTGGATGGGTGCGCTCCCCGGCAGTCGGGTGTCGGCCGGCGGTGTGGGGATCAGTCCTGGGCGGCCGGCGTCCCGGTGGTCGCCTCGGTCGGCTTCTCGCGCGGCCAGAGCAACGAGGCGGCGATCGCGGCGGCGAAGCCGATGGGCGGCGCGACGAGCCGGACGGTGACGATCGAGGTCAGTCCGAGCGTGATCCAGAGCACGGTGGCGACCGGACCGACGACGAACGCGGCAACGAGTCCAGCCTTCGAGAACCGATCACGCCAGAAGAACAGCAGCGTGAACGCCGGCCCAAACGCCGAGAACAGCCCGGTCGCGGAGTAGCTCACGAGGGTGTAGACGAGGTTCTCGACCGAGATCGCGATGGTCAGCCCGACCGCGCCCACGAGCAGCGTCGCGATCCGGGAGATCCGGAGTCGAGTCGCCTCGCTGAACTCGCGGTTCTTCGTGACGACCTTGTTGTACACGTCCTGTGCGGCGGCGGAGCTCGCCACGACGAGCTGGGAGTCCGCCGTCGACATCATCGCGGCGAGCGCGCCAGCGAGCAACACCCCGCCGAGCAGTCCGGGAGTGTGTTCGAGCACCATGAACGGTAGCACCATCTCGCGGTCGGTCACGACCGTCTGGGGTGCGCCGTGGAGGACGCGCGTCAGGAGCCCGAGGAGCACCGCACCGATGGCGGTCAGCACGCCCCAGACCGACGCCACGACGATCGCCGTCCGGCGATCCCGATCGCTGCGGAGTGCCATCATCCTGACGTTCAGGTGGGGATAGCCACCGAAGTACGCGAAGAGCCAGCTCAGGTTCGCGCCGAGCAGGACGAGCGCCGCCGCACCGCTCTTGCCGCCGAACCACGACGCTCGGCCGCCGCCCGAGGCCGCAAGCCCACCCATCAGCGACTGGTTGGGATCAGTGATGACCCCCGCGAGCAGGACGCCAGGCAGCACGATCAGCGTGAAGATCATCAGGAGTGCCTGCATCGCGTCGGTCCAGACAACCGCGAGGAACCCGCCCGCGAGCGAGTAGAGGATGATCAGCGCCGCGACGATCAGGAGTCCAGTCAACGGTGCGATTCCGAAGATCTGCTCCAGGATCTTCCCACCGGCGAGGAACTGCGAACCGACGTAGCCCATGTAGAACAGAAACGTCACCAGCGCCGGCAGCAGGCGCACGATCGGGGAGTCGGTCGGCATCTTTTCCGCGAGGAGCCCGATCGGCGTGATCGCTCCCGTCTCCTTGCGGCCCTCCATGAACGGCCGTGCGAAGATGAGCCACTGGACGATCGCCCCGCCCGCCGTGCCGACGAGCACCCAGACCGACGACAGCCCCGCCGACCACGCCAACCCGGGAATCCCGAGCAGCAGCCAGCCCGACATCCCGGAGCTCCGTTCGGAGAGCGCGAGCGCCCACCCAGGAAGCTGTTCGCCGCCGAGGAAGAAGTCCTCCTCGGAGCTGACCTTCTTCGATCCCCAGTAGCCGATGACCACGACCACCAGCAAGTAGCCGACCAAGCCGACGGCTGTGTACGCACCTGCTTGTACCATGTGTTGCGTGCCTCCGGGCATCGGTACCACACCTCCCCACATATAATTAGTGATCGTTATTCCCGATAGAGGAGCTGAAAATTACCCGTCGCGGTCGTCGTGTTCGGGCGAAAAGCAGTCTCTGAGGTGTCTTCTCGATCGTTTGGGGCTATAGCCAGTCTTCGAGTCGGTCGAACGCCTCGTCGATCCGGTCGAGCGAGTTGGCGTAGGCGATCCGGAACCGACCCTCGCCGGCGTCGCCGAACGTGGTGCCGGGGACGAACGCGACGCTCGTGTCCGCGAGCAGCGAGTGGACGAACGCTTCCGCGTCGGGGTGGCCGGCGGGCGTGGTGGGGAACGCGTAGAACGCGCCGGCGGGGGCCGGGCACGACATCCCGGGAATCGCGTCGATCCGTTCGAGCACGCGCTCGCGACGGCGGGCGAACGCCTCCACCATCGGCTCGTGGAGCCCGCTCTCCAGCGCACGGACGCCTGCGTGCTGGGAGAGCGAGGGCGCACACGTCGTCGTGTACTGGCGGACGCGGACGATGGGATCGACCAGCTCGGCAGGAGCGGCGAGGTAGCCGAGTCGCCAGCCAGTCATCGAGTACGCCTTCGAGAACCCGTTGATCGTGATCGTCCGGTCGAACAGTGCGTCCCGCGCGGCCGGGCTGTGGTGGTCGTGGTCGTCGTACCGGATCTTCTCGTAGATCTCGTCGGAGAGCACCAGGAGATCGTTGTCGACGGCGAAGTCGGCGATCGCGTCGAGGCGGCCCTCGCTCACGACCCCGCCGGTCGGGTTGTGCGGGCTGTTCAGTACGAGGAGTTCGGTTCGCTCCGAGACCGCCGCCCGGAGCGAGTCGAGGTCGGGCTGGTATCCCGTCGCCGGATCGAGTCGGTAGGGGACGGGTTCGCCGCCCGCGAGCGAGGTGATCGGCCCGTACGTCCACCGCGGATCGGGGACGAGGACCTCCCTCCCGGGTTCGACAAGCGCGAGCATCGTGACGAGCACCGCCTCGGTCGCGCCCGTCGTCACCACGACTTCGCTGTCCGGGTCGTACTCGATCCCGTTCTCGGCCGATAGTTTATCCGCGATCCCCGTCCGGAGCGGTTCGATCCCGTAGTTCGAGGTGTAGTGGACGTGGCCGTCGGCGAGCGCCTCGCGCGCCGCGTCCCCGATCGGAGCCGGCGTGTCGAAGTCCGGTCGGCCGATTTCGAGGTGGACGACGTCCCGACCCGCACGTTCGAGTCGGTCGCACTCCTCGAAGACGTCCCTGATGCCCGAGAACGGGACTCGCTCCATACGACTGGCTGCGCGGTCGGCATCCACCATGTGTCGCTCCTCCACACCGGCGATAATAAAACCACCACCATCGACACACGATCGAGCCGCAGCCCACATGATCGGGCCGCAGCCGTTTCATCGTCCGGTCAGTCGATGACGGTGCCCTCTTCGAGGTGGACGCCACGATCGAACCGGTCGGCTTCCAGCGACGAGACATCGACCAGCGATGGCTCGTCCTCGTCGATCAGCTCCGCGACGAGCTGGCCGGTCGCGGGGGCCTGCATGAACCCGTGGCCCGAGAACCCTGCCGCGGTCACGAACCCCGGCAGCGTCTCGCCGAGGATGGGGTGATGGTCGGGCGTCACCGCGTAGAGCCCGGCCCAGCCGCGCTTGACCCGCGAGTCGGGGCCGAAGTAGTCGGCGCAGTCGGCGGCCGCCTCGATCGTCTCGGCGGCCCAGTCGAGATCCATCTTCTTCCGGTAGTCGTTCGGGTCCATCGCCGGGTCGGCGTCCGCAAAGTGACCACCGACGACCGCACCGCCGTCGCGCTCGGGGCGGAAGTGGACGCCCCGATCGTGGTCGATCGTGAACGGTATCGAGGAACCGACCGGGATCTCGGGATCGGCCACCATGAGCTGGCGTCGCCGTGGAACGATCGGGAGATCGAGACCGACCATCTCGCCGATCCGGCTCGCCCACGCACCCGCCGCGTTCACCACGTACTCCGATTCGATCGTCCCCTCGTCGGTGCGGACGCCGGTCACGCGGTCGCCCGCCCCCTTCTGAAGCACGTCGGTCACCGCGACGCCGGTTCGGATCTCTGCACCGGCCTCGTTCGCTGCGGCCGAAAACCCCTGGAGCGCGAGGTGGGGGTCCGCGAACCCGTCGGCCGCGCGGTACGTCGCCCCGCAGAACTCCTCGGTCCGGAGCTCGGGACACCGATCCTCGGCTTCCGCGGGCGTCAGGAACTCGCTGTCGACCCCGAGACGGTTCTGCTGGCGGACGTTCTCGCGGAACCGCTCGGCGGTCGATTCACGCCGCGCGAGGAACAGATAGCCCGGCCGACGGTAGCCGATCTCGGTGCCGAACAGCTCCTCGAAACGCTCCCAGACCGCGATGCTCTCCTGTGAGAGGTGTGCGCTCACCGGCGAGGAGAACTGGGCACGGATGCCGCCGTTCGCTCGGTCGGTGCTGCCCGATCCGAGAGTGGATTTCTCGAGGACGACCACGTCGACGCCGCGCTGACCGAGGTAGTGGGCGGCGGCCAGCCCGACGATCCCGCCGCCGATGATACTCACCCGCATGGAACTCTCTTTTCGACCGGTGTACATAATTCGTGTGGTCGCCGTGCCGTGGGCTCGCGCCACATTGACTGCCGCCCGCTGCCCCCGCCACGGCCACAGATATATACACCGGCGTCGAGTACGCGACGGGCATGGTACACGCGAGAATCGATACGGCCGAGTGCGGAGTGAGTGCGAGCGAACCATGACGACGGACGGTGTGGAGTGGCATCCCCCGACCGACTGGACGACGATCGAAACGATCGATACGCACACTGGCGGGGAGCCGCTGCGGGTCGTGCTCGACGGACTGCCGCCGCTCGTGGGCGACACGGTCCTCGAAAAGCGCCGGTACGTGGAACGCGAACTGGACGCGTACCGCAAGGCCCTGATCTGGGAGCCCCGCGGGCACGCCGACATGTACGGCGCGATCCCGACCGCACCGGACACTGAGCGCGCGGATTTCGGCGTACTGTTCATGCACAACGAGGGGTACAGCACGATGTGTGGCCACGGAATCGTTGCGCTCGCCACGATCGCCGCCGAGACCGAGTACCTCCCGGACGTCGAGAACGAGATCGCGATCGACACCCCGGCCGGGCTCGTGGTCGCCGAGATCGAGCGCGACGGCGACCGGGTCGACGCGGTCGAGTTCACGAACGTGCCGTCGTTCGTCGTCGCCAGAAACGAGACCGTGAGCGTTCCGGAGTGGGGAACGATCGAGTTCGACGTTGCGTTCGGCGGCGCGTTCTACGCGTACTGCGACGCCGGCCAGTTCGACGTCGACCTCACGCCGGCCGAGTTCCGAGACCTGATCGAGATCGGGACGACGGTCACGCGCGCGGTCGACGACGCCGTCGAGATCGAGCATCCCTACGAGGACGATCTCGGCTTCCTCTACGGCACGATCCTGACGGGTGACGCCCACACCGACGCCGACAGCCGGAACGTCTGCGTGTTCGCCGACGGCGAGGTCGATCGGTGTCCCACAGGGACGGGCGTCAGCGGCCGGGTCGCGCTCCGTGCCGCGGCCGGCGAGCTCGACAGGAGAGAACGGTTCGTGGTCGAGAGCATCGTCGGCTCGACGTTCGCGGGTTCGTACATGGAAACTACCGACTTCGGCGAATATGACGCGGTTCGACCACGTGTGGAAGGTTCCGCACATATCACCGGCCGACACCAGTTCGTCGTCGATCCGGCGGACCCGTTCGACGAGGGGTTCGTGCTCCGGTGAGCGTTCCGCTCCCACGACCGCCGATCACCCTGCCGTCATCCGGCCGCCACCCGGCGGCTCGTCGATGCGTTGATCGCAGCGAACGAGGACTTCGATATGCTCATGGTTCCGAACTGCCACCACGAATCCCGTCGAAAATCGTCGTCGCACGGACGAACGCATTTAGGACTGGCCCGGCAACCACGGGTGTATGTCACGCACCGAGCGGCCGACCCCGAACTACGGAGCCATCGAAACCGAACTCGACGAGCAGGACGCGGCTGCATACGTCCACATCGGTGACGAACACGACCCGATGCTCCAGTATCTGACGCGCTTCGACGGTCCCGACCGAGAGTACGCGTTCGTCTATGCCGGCGGCGAGGCGACGCTCTGTGCGCCCGCCCTGTTCGGCGATCAGGCGCGCCGGGAGTTTCCTGGGGACACTGTGACCGAAGCCGGCAGCGACCGTCCGTCGGCCGTCGCCCGTGCCACCGACGTGATCGACGCCCCCTCATCGTCGCGCGTGCTCGTCCCGGCCTCGCTCCCCCACCACGCGTACCAAGAACTCGCGTCGGTCGGCTACGAGATCGTCACGACGTCGACGCTCGAAACGAGTCGGGAACGGAAGACCGCCTTGGAGATCGAGTGGCTCCGTCGAACGGAGGCCGCCACACAGGCGGCGATGCGCCGAGCGGAGGCGATCCTCGCCGACGCGACGCCATCGGGCGAGGAGCTGTGCTGGGAGGACGAACCGCTCACCACCGAGCGGCTCCGGCGCGCGATCAACGCGGCACTCGCGAGACAGGGGGCCGCGGCTGTCGGCAACACCGTCGTCGGGGCGGGACCGAGCTGCGCCGATCTCCACTACAACGGCGACGATATCATCCGACCGACTGAGACGGTGTTGATCGATCTGGGGCCGCGGGGTCCCGACGGGTACTTCGGGGACATGACGCGGACGTTCGTCCCCGGAACGGTGCCGGAATGGGAACGCGAGGCGTACGAGACTGTCGCCGCCGCGCTCGACGCCGGCCTCGACCGACTCGACGACGCACCCGGAATCCCGGCGAACGAGGTCCACGCGACGATCGTCGATGTCGTCGAGGCGAACGGGTTCGCGACCGGCGACGTCGACGTGGGGCTCTATCACGGGACGGGCCACGGGGTCGGGGCCGCGCTTCACGAGCCACCCTTCTTCTCGACCGACGCACGCCTCGAACCGGGCCACGTCGTCACGATCGAGCCGGGCGTGTACGACCCCGAAAGAGGGGGCGTGCGGCTGGAAGATCTCGTTCTCGTCACGGACGACGGCATCGAGAACCTCGTCGAGTACCCCTGTCGGATCACGCCCCGCGAGAAGGAGGCAGACGGTCGCAGCGAATCTGCCGCGGACTAAACGTAACGGCGACACGAGCAACGACTGCGTTCACCGCCATCCGACGGTCCAACGCTCAGTCGTGGAGGTGACACGCACACCAGTGGTTCGACTCGATCTCGTCGAGTTCGGGCGTTTCGTCCTCGCAGACCTCACCGATGTACTTCGGACACCGGGTATGGAACCGACAGCCCGAGGGCGGTGATTCCGGGCTCGGCACGTCGCCTTCGAGCACGATCCGGTCGTCGCTCGACTGAGCGGACGCTCGCGGCACGGCCGAGAGCAGCGACTGGGTGTAGGGATGTTTCGGGTCGTCGAACAGCCGGTCCGTCGGGGCGACTTCGACGAGCTCGCCGAGGTACATGACCGCGACGCGATCGCAGATGTGCTTGATGACGCTGAGGTCGTGACTGATGAACAGATACGTCAGATCGTAGGTATCCTGAAGATCGTCCATCAGGTTCAGGATCTTCGCCTGAACGCTCACGTCGAGCGCACTCGTCGGCTCGTCCGCGACGACGAGTCTGGGATTGACGCTGAGCGCACGCGCGATCGCGATGCGCTGTTGTTGACCGCCGGAGAACTCGTGGGGTGATCGTCGGAGGTGGCTCTCGTTCAGTCCGACTTCCTCGATTAGCTCGAGCGTCCGGGACTCGCGTTTGTCCGTCGACCAGTCAGTCAGCGACCGCATCGGCTCCTGAATGAGCTCCGCAACGGTCATCCGGGGGTTGAGGCTCGACGCAGGGTCCTGAAAGACGATCTGGAGGTTCCGACGGACGTCCCGGAGCTCCGATCGCGACGTACTCGTGATGTCCGTGCCGAGGAACTCGATTCGACCGTCCGTCGGGTCATGGAGCCGGAGAACGGTCTTCCCAAGCGTGGACTTGCCGCAACCCGACTCGCCGACCAACCCGAGTGTCTCGCCTGATTCGAGACCGAAGTTCACCCCATCGACCGCTTTCACGTCCGAAACGTGGCGGTTCAGGATACCGCCGGTTACTGGGAAGTACTTTTTCAGATCCGTTACCTCGAGGACCGTCTCGTTCGCCGTATCGGCTGACTCGGGTTTGTAAACACTCATGGATTTTCTTCCGTTGGAACTTCGTTAGCGCCGTTGACCGACGGATCGGAAACCGGCCACGGCGGCGTCGCCTCGCTCACGTCCGTATAGAGATGACAAGACACCTCGTGATTCTCGCCACACGGCGTGAGTTCAGGGTCGTGGGCGTCGCAGACTTCGCCGATGTATTGGGGACACCGCGACGAGAACCGACACCCTGACGGCGGCTCGTGAAGGTCTGGAACGACACCCTCGATAGTCGGGAGCCGCTCCGTGGTGGTGTCCAGCGAGGGAATGCTTTCGGCTAATGCACGACTGTAGGGATGAAGCGGGTTGTCGAACAGGTCCGCCACCGAGCAGTGTTCTGCGACGGTTCCGGCGTACATCACGGCGACCCGATCCGCGATGTCGCTGACGACGCCGAGGTCGTGGCTGATGAACAGGACGCTCATCTCGAAGCGGTCCTGGAGATCGCGGAGGAGGTCCATGATCTGAGCTTGGATCGTGACGTCGAGCGCGGTCGTCGGTTCGTCCGCGATCAGGAGCTGTGGCTCCGTGACGAGCGCCATCGCGATGACGATGCGCTGGCGCATCCCACCGGAGAGTTCGCTCGGATACTGCTCCATCAGCCGGGCCGGGTCCGCGAGGCCACACGCATCGAGCATCTCGACTGCGCGCTCGCGTGCTTCGGCCTCCGACTGATCGGTGTGGGTTAGAAGTGGCTCGGTCAGTTGGGAACCGACGGTCAGAACGGGGTTGAGCGACGTCATCGGATCCTGGTAGATCATCGCGATCTCGTTGCCGCGGATTTGATCCATCTCCTTCCGGGAGAGATCGAGGAGGTTTCGTCCCTCGTACTCGATCGTCCCGCCGACGATCTCCGCGGGCGGCGATTGAAGCAGCCCCATCGTCGAAAGCGCGGTGACGCTCTTCCCACACCCCGATTCCCCGATGACGCCGAGGACCTCGTCGCGGCCGACATCCATCGAAACGCCGTCGAGCGCCTCGACGGTCCCGTCCTCGGTGTGAAAGTGAACCTGCAGATCGTGAATGCTGAGCAGTGGTTCGTTCATATCGATCACTCCGCTTGTTTTGGGTCGAGTGCGTCTCGGAGGCCGTCCCCGAAGGCGTTGAACCCGATGACCGTGACCATGATCGCCAGGCCCGGGAACGTGGCAATCCACCAGGCGCTGTCGATTTCGCCACGGCCCGCGGAGATGAGCGCGCCCCACTCGGGTTTCGGGGGCTGGACTCCCATCCCGAGAAACGACAGCGCCGCGCTCCAGAGGATGACCGTCGGGATCGTCAGGGTCGCGTAGACGATGATGCTCGACGCGGCGTTCGGCAGGAGATATCGCGTGATCACACGGATGTCGCTCACGCCGGCAGCCTTGGCCGAGTCGATGTACTCCTCTTCCATGACGCTCTTTACGTCTCCGCGGACGAGCCGGGTAAACCCGCGCCAACCGACGAGACTCACCGCGATGACGAGCGGGAAGATACCGCCACCGAGCGTTCCTGCGATCGCCAGTGCGAGCACGATGGCAGGGATCGAAAGCGCGATGTCGACGACACGCATGATGGCCGACTCGACGTACCCACCGTAGTAGCCGGCGACGAGACCGAGCGTGACACCGATCACCATCTGGATCCCGACGATCACGACGCCGAGGAAGACAGTGTAGCGAGCCCCGTACACCACCCGGGAGAACACGTCGCGACCGTACGTGTCCGTCCCGAACGGGTGCTCCAGACTCGGCGGCTGCATCAATGCCTCGTAGTTTTGTACGCTCGGCTCGTACGGCGCAATATACGGGGCGAGCGCGGCCACGAGCACGAGGAGGGCCACGATCCCGAGGCCGAAGACGGCGAACTGACTGCGTGCGAGCCGTCGCAGGAGTACCCTCCAGCGCGCGTCGACGCCGAGCCCGGCCGAGCCCGCATCCGGTCGATCGGAGCGTTCTCTGGATTCGGTTGCCATCAGCTACCACCACTCCACGGACGGTTGTGAATGTTTTGCATCCACCGATCGAGTCGGTTGGCGTGATCTCTCAAACGTCTTTTCTAATTCACTCATACGAGATTCGGGGATCGAAGTAGCTGTATGTGATGTCGACTGCGAGGTTCGCGATCACGACGATGACCGCGTAGATCAGGACGGCACCCTGCACGACCGGGTAGTTACGGGCCGTCACCGCGTCGACAAGCAGTCGGCCCATCCCGGGCCACGAGAACACCGTCTCGATGACGACAGTTCCCGAAAAGATGAGCGGGATCTGAAGCCCGATCAGCGTGATGATCGGGATCATGGCGTTTTTCATCGCGTGAGTGTAGATGACTGCCGTCTCCCCGATCCCTTTCCCGCGGGCGGTGCGGATGTAGTCCTCGTTGAGCACTTCGAGCATCGACGATCGCGTCATGCGTGTCAGAAGTCCTGCGCGTCTCGTCCCGGTCGCGATGGCGGGAAGTGCGATGTACGAGAGCCACGTCACCGACAGAATCGCACCCTGTAACCCGGAGATCGGGAACATGTCGAGGCGGACCGAGAAGACGAGGATCAACAACAGCCCGAGCCAGAACGAGGGCATCGAGATCCAGAAGATGGCGAACAGCATCGAGACGTTGTCGACCCACGTGTACTGCTTGACCGCACTGATCACACCCAGCGGGAGCGCAATGACGAGCGTAATGATCATCGCGACCACCGCTAGCTCGACGGTCGGGACGATCCGCTCGGCGATCATCGCACTCACTTCGCGTCCTCCACGAATCGATTCGCCGAGGTCGCCCTGGACGACGCCGGCCATCCAGTCGAGGTAACGGATGTGTGGCGGTCGGTTCAATCCCATCTGTTGTTCGAGTGCGTATATCGCTTCCGGGGTGGCGCTCGATCCGAGCGCGATGCGGGCCGGGTTCCCGGGAGTGATGTAGACGACCGACGAGATGACGATAGTCACCCCGATGAGGACGGGGATGGTCACCAGCAGCCGACGAACGATGTACTTGTACATTGAGTGGTAGTTGAAACGTCGTGGTCAGAGATCGAGTTCCGTGTGCCGAAGGTATTCTTTCACCGGCCACCACTGGTGGTCGTTCACCATCGTCTCGATTCCCGTGACCGAGTTCGTGTGCCCGAGGATCTTGTTGTAACCGTTGATTGGGACGACCGGCGCTTGATCCTGAACGATGAGCTGCGCGTCGACCAACGCCTGGTGGCGCTCCTCGTCGCTCGTGACGCGCTGGGCCTTGTCGATGAGGCTGTCGAACTCCTCGTTCTCCCAGAGCGAGTAGTTCGTTCCACCCTTCTTCGCACTCCGGGCACTCGTGAGCGTCGCCGAGAGGGTGTTGATCGAGAACTGGCCACCGTACGCCATCACGACTAGATCGTGCGCCCCGCCTTCGAGTTCGTTGTAGAGCGTTCCGGCTTCGAGCACGCGGAGGTTGACGTCGAACCCGACGTCTCCAAGCATCGGTTGTACCGTCGTCCCGATGCTCTTCTCTCGGGGGATCGAGAACGTCAGAAAGTCTATCGAGAGCTTGGTCCCGTCTTTCGACCGGGTCTGCCCCTCGCCCGAGTTGGTCCAGCCGGCCTCTTCAAGCAACTGCCGTGCTTTCTTCTGATCGAACTGCTGGCCGGTCTTTTTCGCCTGCTCTTTGTCGAGCGAGTTCTTCGAGAACGGCGTCATCAGCGCCCAGATCTTGTACCCCTCGCCGTCGAGCGCTGCTTTGATAACGGCCTCTTTGTTGATGGCGTGATCGGCCGCTTTCCGGACGTTCACGTCGTCCATTGGCGGTTTCTGGGTGTTCGGGCACAGGTACGACTGGCGGACGAATTTCTTTCGCTTGAGGCCGGTGTTCGCGTTCTCCTCCACCTTTTTCGCGTCGGAGAGCAGGATCGACTTCGAGAGGTGGACGCCACCGTCGGTGAGCTCGTTCAGCAGCGTCGTCGGCTCCGGGTGGGACTCGAATCGGAACTGGCTGACCTTGCCGGGGCCACGGTTTTCGAGCCAGTTCGGTCCCCAGTCGTACTCGTCGAAACGTTCGGTCTGGATGTACGACCCTTGCGACCACTCGGCGAACTTGTACGGTCCGGTCCCGACCACGGTATCGAAGCCGTACCTGTCGCCCGCATCCTCGGCGGCTTTCTTCGAGACGAGCGCAGTGTGCCAATCGGTCAGGCCCTGGGGCAGGAGTGCAAACGGCTCGTCGTAGGTTACGGTGACTTCTTGATCGCCCGTAACCTCCGTCTTCGCTAGCACACTGTCGCCAACGAGATACGACTGTGAGGACTCAGAAAGGAAGCGTTCGAGGTTCCAGCGGGCCACCTCGGCGGTGAGTTTCTCGCCGTTGTGGAAGGTGATGCTGTCCTCGATCGTCATCGTGTGCTCGGTGGCGTCGTCGTTCACCGAGTAGTCCTTCGCGAGGTGAGGAACCGGTTTCAACTCCGGGTTCACCCTGAACAGGGGTTCGTTGATCGCGAACAGCACCTCCTGAGTCCCGATCCGCGTGGCTTTGTGTGGGTCAAGCGGTTCGTCGCCGCCCATTCCCGTGTTCTGTCCGATGATAAGCGTCTGGTCGTTGCCGCCACTATCGCCACCCGTCCCATCGGAACTGCCGTTCGCCCCGTCACCACTTTCGTTTCCTTGTTTGCTGGATCCTGCACCACCCTGACTGTCGTTTCCTCCGCCACCGTTTCCACCGGCACAGCCGGCGACCGTCACGAGTACGCCCGTCGCGCCGATGCGTTTGAGATATCTCCGCCGGTCGACGCTTGAACGCCCACTATCCGCTTCGCGTGCCATGTGATCAGACACCGGACCTGGAGATCATAAACATTCCCATGGTTTGTGTGACAATTTCCGGATGGCGATAGTGGCGATCGGGACGGAAGCTTATGGAACGAGTCATCAGGGTGACTAACAACACTTATCATGACGTCAATCGCGGACTAGAACATGGCATCAGTTACCGTGCCGACGGCGGAGTACGAGGATCGCATCGATCGCGTCCGCGACGAGCTCGCGGCAACCGACGCCGACGCGCTCTGTCTGTTCTCTGCGACCGCGATCGAGTGGGTCAGCGGGTTCCATCACCTCCAGACCGAGCGTCCGGTTTGTCTCACGGTCACGCACGACCGCGTGGGGCTGACGGTCCCACGGCTCGAACTCGATCGCGCCGAGAGCGACGAGTTCCCGCTCCTCGACGAGGTGTATCACTACTACGACTATCCGGGCGGCACGACCGAGGGAACCACCTACTACGAGCACTCGACCGCGACGCCCGAGGAAACGATCCGTGAGATGCTCGCCGACCTCGACGCCGTGACCGTCGTCGCGGACACGAACGGTGCGCCGAGCTTTTGGGGGTACTCCGGCCCTTCACTCGACGAACTTGCCGATGTCGACGTCGAGACCGTGGAGTGGATCGAGACCTTTCGCGAGTCGAAATCCACGGTCGAACGCGAGCTGCTCCGCGAGTCCGCGAAGTGGGGCAATCTCGCCCACCGGAAGCTCGCGGAGTACGTCGAACCAGGCAAACACGAACTCTGGGTTGCCAAACGCGCCAGTCTCGACGCCTCGATGGCGATGCTCGACACGCTCGGGGAACGGTACGACTCGCGGCTCCGTGGCGGCTTCCCAGCGTCGTGTGGATTCCTCTCTGGCCCGAACACCGCGCTCCCGCACGGCCTGACCGAGAACCGCCGACTCGATCGCGGCGACGTCATCATCACTGGGGCGTCAGCGAACGTCGGCGGGTACCTCACCGAGCTCGAACGCACCATGTTCGTCGGCGAGGTCAGCGACGAACACCGCCACTACTTCGAGCACATGCGCGAGATGCAGCGCCTCGCGATCGAGGCGTGCGGCCCCGGCGTCCCCGTCGCCGACGTCGACCAGGCGGTCCACGACTACTGTCACGAGCAGGGGCTCCTCGAGTACACCCAGCACCACACCGGCCACAACATCGGTCTGGAAGGCCACGAGCGCGGCTTCCTCGATCGCGGCAGCGACGACGTGATGAAGCCCGGCTACCTCTACACGATCGAACCGGCGTTGTTCGTCCCCGACGTCGCGGGCTATCGCCATTCCGACACGATCCTGATCACCGAGGAAGGTACCGAGTCGCTGACGTACTATCCGAAAGACCTCGAGAGCAACATCATTCGCTGCTGACGGTCAGACGGGAGATATCTCGTGGACAATGGGTGAGCGCTCGATGCCACCCTCCGTCACGCACACCGTGTCGGAATGACGGAATCCGCCGATGTCCGGAACGTAGAACCCCGGCCCAGGGGTGAACAGCTCTCCAGTCACGTTTCGAAACAGTGAGGTCCACGACTGGAGGGGCATTCCTCACCCGTATCGGTGTTTACCTCGTCTTGCCACCCCAAGTGACGGGTGTCGTGTTCCTGACGGTACGTGTGGAGTCGTTCGCTGCTTTCGTCTGTTCTATCACGATGCTTCAGAGAGCGTGCCGACCGGAGCTCGTTTCTCGTTCCGTTCTTAGGAACGCCGTGGCGAGCGATCGGTGGTATCTGTACCGACTGTTCGATGTCGCGTCGAGGCCCATCGATAACGAACCTCCTTCCTGCATCGGCTCTGTTCGATCGGTTCCAGTTCGATCGATAGCACCACCACCCGTTCGGTCATCAGGAACAACCTATTTACGAACCGAACGATAACCGATACGATCATGGGACAGACGTCGACACCATCGC
This sequence comes from Halococcus salifodinae DSM 8989, assembly GCF_000336935.1. Taxonomy (NCBI): domain Archaea; kingdom Methanobacteriati; phylum Methanobacteriota; class Halobacteria; order Halobacteriales; family Halococcaceae; genus Halococcus; species Halococcus salifodinae. The sequence continues at coordinate 29,480 of NZ_AOME01000012.1, forward strand.
TCCGGACTACCGAGAACACCATCCGAGTCGTGAGAGCGCTGAAGGAGCTCGACGGAGCAGGGGTGACGGAGCTGGCGACACACCTCTCGATGTCGAAGAGCACCGTCCACGACCACCTCGCGACGCTCCGACGACACGACTACGTGACCAAGGACGGCGACTCCTACGAGATCGGGCTGGGCTTCTTCGAGATGGGCGAGTACGCCCGCAAACGTCGCAAGATCTACGAGGTCGCGAGGCCAGAGGTCGCCGATCTCGCGGCGGAAACCGGCGAACTCGCGAACCTGATGGTCGAGGAGCACGGTCGGGGTGTGTATCTCTACCGTGCGCGCGGGGAGAAGGCCGTCACGCTCGACACCCACACCGGCAAGCGGCGGTATCTCCACAACACCGCGCTCGGGAAGGCGATCCTCGCTCATCTCCCCGACAGTCGTGTCGACGAGATCCTCGACCGTCACGGCCTCCCAGCGGCGACGCCGAACACCATCACCGACCGTGAGCAGCTCCATCAAAAGCTTGCCGAGATCCGTGAGCGTGGCGTGGCATACTGCGGCCAGGAACGCGTCGAGGGACTCCAGTGCGTCGCAGCGCCGGTTCTCGGCCGAGACGACGAGGTCCTCGGAGCGATCAGCGTGGCTGCCCCGACCACGCGGCTGACGGGCGAGCGCTTCGCCGAGGAGATCCCCGAACTCGTGCTCCAGGCCGCGAACGTCGTGGAGATCAACGTTACCTACAGCTGATCGCCGTCTCGTCGTCGGTGGACTCACGAATCTCGTATCGATTCGAACGATATCACACGGGCGTGCGCTGTTCCGCGTACGGGAACATCAGCCAGTAACGGCCAGATCGACGTGCGACAGCCAGAAGTCGTCCAGAGGTCGATGGTCGCCAACGCGTCGTTCCTTCCGACGGAACGCGAGCCACTCGGCCCGAGGCGTCGATCACTGCCGACGGCGAACGGAAGCTTTCGGCGACGATGCGAGCACAACACTCATGCAAGTTCGCCTCCGAGACGTTCGCACGATGGCACAATCGGATGCGAAGTCGGTCGAGGGCGATCGGGACCCGTCGTGTAAACTCGATCGCGTGATCGACGAGTACGAGCTCGACAGGGTGGCCGAAAACCTCCAGGAGTACTGGACCCGGGAGAACGAACGCTACAGTCTCCGAGGGCTGGCCGACCACGTGAACCAGGCGATCCTCCGGACAGCGATGGAGCGCGAAGGGCTGAACCCGCTCGACGGAGAGGTCGAGAACACCTACCGACTGCTCACCGACGACGAGGTGAGCCAGGGAGTCCGGACGCAGGCTCACAGCCGGCTCGACCGCGGCGGAGTCGATGTCGACGCGATCGGGGGGGATTTCGTGTCCTACCAGACGGTCAATCGGCATCTCAAGGAGTGTCTCGGCGTCGAGCGCGCCTCGACCGAGCGGTCCGACAGCGACCGGATCGACAGCGGTGCCCAGCGGATCGCCGCGCTCCGCAACCGAACGGTCGCCGTCACCGAAAACACACTCGATCAGCTCGGCTCGACCGGTGCGATCGCGCTCGGTGATCCCGATGTCTACGTCGATATCACGGTGACGTGTGCCGACTGTGGGACCCACGCAACCGTCCAGGAACTGATCGACGAGGGAGGCTGTGAGTGCGAACCGATCGACGAAGACTCGTGACACACGGCCAGCACGGATTGTGACATCGGTAGTGCCGTTACACAAACTCGAAAAAACCCCTCGCTCTCCTCCATCAGACGACCTCCGACTCATCTGGGAATCGGGGCTCAGCAACGATCTACCGAACCAAAGGTATAGGCTCCTGGCCGTGCCCATCAGCCACATGGAAACGAAACTCGTACGGCTCGATGGGCTTCTCGACGAACGCGAGCTCGCGGCAGTGTGGTTCGGGCGGCCGAACACGTTCGCATGGCTCCTTGGCGGGAACAGCGTCGTCGACGAGGAAACCACGGTCGGCGTCGCGGCCGTCGGCTACGACGGCGATGGGCTGACGGTCGTCACGGACAACATCGAGGCCCCGCGACTGCGCGAGGAGGAACTCCCCGATGGAGTCGCCATCGAGACGGCCGACTGGTACGCGGCGGACCTCGCGGCAGCGATCGCCGAGCGCTCGCCCACGCCCGCAGCGGCGGATTTCGACGTTCCAGGCTTCGAGTCCGTCGACGCCAGCGGACTCCGGCAGCCGCTCGTCGAGACCGACATCGCGGCCTATCGCGAACTTGGTCGTGACACCGCCGCGGCCGTCGAAGACGTCTGTCGGGAGCTCGATCCGACGGACACCGAGCGGGGGGTCGCGGGACGGCTCGCCGGAGCGCTCGCGGATCGGGGAATCGCCGCCCCCGTAGCGTTGGTCGGGAGCGGGGAGCGCGCTCAGCAGTACCGCCACTACACCCCGACCGACGCACAGCTGGGGTCGTACACCCTCGTGTCGGTGACCGCACGGCGGGCCGGCCTCCACGCGAGCTGCACCCGAACCGTGGTGTTCGACCCGCCGTCGTGGCTGGACGACCGACACGCGACCGCGGCCCGCATCGAGACGAGCGCGCTCGCGGCAACACGGGCTGTCGGCCGCGAGGGCGGCACCGCAGCCGACGTCTTCGAGCAGATTCAGGACGCGTACGCAGCCCTCGGCTACCCGGACGAGTGGCGCGCGCATCACCAAGGCGGCGCGGCGGGCTACGCCGGCCGCGAGTGGATCGCCACGCCGACCCACGATGCACCGGTCGAGCTCCCGATGGGCTACGCGTGGAACCCGACGGTTCAGGGCGCGAAAAGCGAGGACACGATGCTCGTGACCGAAAACAGGTTCGAGCCGCTCACGATGACCGGCGACTGGCCCACCCGATCCGTGTCGGCGGTCGGAACGGATGTCGAACTGGAGCGCCACGACCTGCTTCGGTTGTGAGCGAGGCGAGCGACAAGATCAGTTCGTACGATTACCCCGGCGACCCAGTCGAAACCACACTGTCGGCCGAGAGTAGCGATTGGTTTTCGGTAGTTTCAAAGATTAATAATTGTACTTTCTTGAGAGTCACGTCGCTGTCGGAGTGAGATCGTATTGAAAGCGTTGGAGAGATAGTTCAGAGATTGTCGTAAGTTGACCGGTTTTGAATCGTTTTTCTGGCATCAAGACAGTTGTATCAGATTCAGTCGGTCAAGGGATGAAAGTTGTACCGGTATGGACATGCAGGTTTGAGATGAGTGAGGTGGCTGGCGGATATCGAAAGTATAGATTGTTTTGTTTGCTAGATTGAGGAGATGCCACGAGAGGAATCGGACAGCGACACGCTGGCGATCAGTAGCAGCCGGCCGCGGCTGGTCGGTGCGTGAGAGCGCAGCGAAAACGGGAGACGAGAGTCTGGCGCGATCTCAAACGAGCGGGGCTTCGAGCACGAAGTCTGGATTTTCACCGAGGGCAACGTGGGCAGCCGCCACGTCGGAGACGTGTCTCGGGGTTTCGGGGACGAGTACGCGCACGCGGTCGGCACCGATCGCCGCCGCATCCGCACTGATCGCACGAAAGAGCGCGCGTGCGGCCCCGAGATCGGACCATGCACCGACGCCGTACTCGGCCCAGCGTTCGGTTCTGCCGTCGGTCTCGCGTTCGTAATCGCGCACCCGATGGGCCATCGCCCGCGTACCGTCGTCCTCGCGGCGAACAGCGAACACCCGCGTCTCCTCGGCCGCACGGTGGAGCCCCTCGCGAGTGAGTTCGGACATCGCCCACGACTCGTCGGCGTCGAGTGCGAGTCCGGAAAGTGCGGTGTAGGCGTCCGAGCGCCGCCAGAAACTCCACGCCGCGTCCGGATCGTCGGCGACCGTGTAGGCTTTCGGTAGCGTGGCGTCGGGATCGGGGTCGGGATGCGCCCACCGGAACTCACACAGCGGCGCGAAGCCGACGGCGCGCGACCCGCCGAGACCGGCGGCGTTCCACGAGAAGACCATGTTCCGAACGACGGTCGCACCGCGCTCGCGCGCCCACCTGAAGAGCGCGTCGTTGAGCTGCGTGCTCAGTCCTTCGCCGCGGTACTCGGGGTTGACCCGCATCCCCTGGGCCCACGCCTCGTGTTCGGAGAGGAGCACGCCCTGACAGAGGCCTGCGACATCGTCTCCGGCGTCAACGAGGAAGGTTCGTTGGCTGTCGCCGTCGCCCGCGATCCACTCGTGGTAGATCTCGGGGATGTAGTCGCCGCTGTCGCGGTCGGCCCACGTCTCGCGAGTGAACGCCGCGACGTCTTCATAATCGTCGGGTCTGGCCTGCCGGATCGTGATATCGGTCACGCTCACGTCACCGCGCCTCCGGGACGGGACGGTTTTCCGGCGGTACCGAGCGCTCGGTGAGCTCGCCAGCGAGCGAGGTTCCCATCGTCGCGGCGACGTCCTCGCTTCTCTCGCTGTTCGCCAGCGCCCACATCAGTTTGACCTTCGCGGTGCCCGGAAGGAGGTCCTCGCCCTCGATCACGCCCGCATCAAGGAGGTCCCGTCCGGTGTCGTACACACGATCACAGACCCGGCCGCCGAGACACTGGCTCGTCATCACCACGCTGGTCCCGTCCGCGACGAGTTCCGCGATCCGGGGGATCCAGTCGGTGTGGACATGCCCGAGTCCTGTCCCCTCGATCACGAGTCCCGCGCTCCCCGTGGCCGCGTCGAGCATCGCCTCACTGGTTCCGGGCGTGAACTTCACCAGCTCGACGTCGGTTTCGAGAGCGGGCGCGACGTCGAGTTCGGCTGCACCGCGCTCGGCGTGTTTACGTCGGAATCGCACCTCGATGACGTCATCACCCTCACCGCCGTACGCCACCGTTCCGAGTGGCTCGGCTCCGACGGTTTCGAACGCATCCCGGCGAGAGGTGTGATTCTTCCGGACCCTGGTCCCGCGATGGAGTGCACACCGGTCGTCGGACTCGCTCGCGTGCATGCAGACCAGGACCTCGGCACAGTCGCTCTTCGCAGCCTCGACCGCACAGACCGCGTTCATCACGTTGTCCGAGGAGGGTCGATCGGCCGAGCGCTGGCTGCCAGTAAAAACCACCGGGACGGGCGTATCGAGCATGAAGGCGAGTGCGCTCGCGGAGAACTGCATCGTGTCGGTGCCGTGCATCACGACCACGCCGTCCGCGCCAGCTTCGATCTCCTCGTGGACGGCGTGGGCGAGATCCTGCCACACGTCGGGCGTCATGTTCTCCGAGAGGATGTTCGCCACGACGCGGCCCCGGTAGTTCGCCCTTCCTGCGAGATCCGGCACCGCCCGAAGGACGTCCTCGGCGTCGAACTGTGCGGTCACCGCGCCAGTCCGGTAGTCGACCGTCGAGGCGATCGTTCCGCCCGTGGAGATGAGCGCCACGGTCGGCAGATCGTCGTCGAACTCGACGGCCGAGGAATCGCCGTCTTCCTCACTGCCGACATCGTAGACGTCCGACTCGACGACTTCGACGGTCGCGTCCGCGCGCTCGACACCGACGTTGTACCCGCCGTCGAGTTTGAGCACGGCGTGGTCGTCGGTCGTCGACGGCAGCAACACGCCCTCGTGAGTCCGCCCGTCGCGCGTGAGGCGGATGCGATCTCCCGGATTCATACCCGTTCTACCGGACCGTCGGACTTCAACCCATTCGTTCTCCGGTCGGTCGCCTTCGGGAAGAGCTCACCCGTCACGTTCGTCGCTCGGGGACCGCTCGTACGCACCGGCCCGCCGGAGTTCGACGGCCGCTTCGAGCACGCTGGGCGTCCGGCAGACACCACGTGCGCCGGTCGCCTGTGGCACGGCGCAGTTGTTGCAGTTCTCGCAGACTGCGTGGGGGTCCTCGGTCGGCGTCGTCCCGTTCGTCTCGACATCGAGCAGCCGGGCCGGCAGCCGGGGCTCGGCGTAAAACGGCCGGCCGACGCCGACCAGATCGCAGGCCGATCCCACGAGCGCATCCATCTCTGCACGCCCGCGGATCCCACCCTCACAGAGCACCGGCAGCGAGGTCGTTTCGCGCACCTGGCGACAGAGATCGGCGTTCCACGCCGGCTCGAAGTCGTAGTAGTGCGCTTGGAGACGATTCGCGGCCGCCACGAGCCGCGCCCGTGCTCGGCCGCCGAACACCGCCGCGTAGTCGTCTTGAAACCGGTCGTCGCCCCACGCCTGCTCGGGATGCTGGCCGCGAACGAGACTCAGGTCCCAGAACGTCGACCCTCGGACCGGCACTACGGCGTCGAAGCCGATCCGCTCGGCGTGCTCGGCGAGCCGAACCCCATCAGCCGCAGAGAGCCGAGGGCGGACGAACGGCGGCGCAGCCGTCTCGACCGGGATCTTCGTCAGCACGGGGAGGTCGCCGACCCGCTCGCGGATCTCCTCGTGGACGAGTTCGAGAAAGCGCAGTCGAGCCCCGAACGAGCCACCGAACTCGTCCGATCGACGGTTGTAGTACGGCGAACAGAACTGCTGGATGATTCCCATGTTCGCACCCGCGAGATGGATACCGTCGTAGCCCGCCGCGACCGCGTGGCCGGCCGCGCGTCCGAAGTCGGCGGCGAGATCGTAGACGTCCGCGGTCGAGAGCACATCGAAGTCGTAGTCGAGAAAGCCAGCCCGCGCCGCGAGCCGGAGGAGTCGTGGTGGCTTCGAAACCGCGAGCTGCCGGAGATCGGGGTTGGCTGCGCGATACGGTCGGTGCCAGGTTTCGAGCGAGCGAACTCCTCCATGGTCGAGCTGGGCCACGATCCGCGCGCCGTGGTCGTGGATCGCGTCGGTGAGCCGTCGGAGGTCGTCGGCGCGATCGGGGCTGGCGAGGTGGGTCATGTTGGGTGCGACCCGGCCGCCCTCGCGTCGAACCGGCATTGCGCCCTGGAAGATCAGCCCAGCGCCCGCGGCCGCCGCGGGTTCGAGTTCGTCGACAAGCCGATCGATCGCGTCCGGTCCATCGCCCGCACATTCGAGCAGCGGCGCGCGGTAGAGCCGATTGGGAAGATCGAGGCCGGCGATTTCGGCGGGTGTGTCGAGATCCGGCGGCACGGACGATACACGGCCCCGATCGGCTTAGCGGTTGGGTCCGGGTGACGGCCGGACGATTTCGCCGCTCTGGGGAAAAGCCCATGCCCGTGGGTAACGAAGTGCCGGCATGGCCGACAGCGGTGGCGAACGCACGAAAACCCGCGACGTCGACGACCTCCTCGCCGACGTCGACGACATCACGGTCGACGACGGTGACGCGACGACCGGCTCCAGCACCGGCACGGCCGATCGCGTCGACAACCGAGAGCGCGCGTCGCGCGGAACCGATCAGGGCGGATCGAGACTCCGCGACCGTGCCGGACAGCTGTTCTCGCTCCGGACGTTCGTCGTCGCGCTCGCGCTCACGGCGGTCGGCATGGCACTCGGCGGGTTCGTCCCGCTCGTCGGCGGCGTGCTCGGGTTCGTCGGGGTGTTCGTCGCGACCTTCGTTCTCGGGGCCGTTGGCGATCGGAGTCAGTACCTCGAGGCCGGCATCGCGAGCGCGGCCGTCGCCGGCGGGTGGTCGTTGTTCGGCAACCTCACGCTGGTGGCGGTCGGTGCCGGGCTCCCACTGCTCGCGGTGAACGCCGGCATCGGGCTGCTCGCTGGCCTCGTGGGCCACTACTTCGGCCGCGACCTCCGCGACGGACTGACTCGCGAGATATAGGAGAGAGCCACAGGTCGCGAGTCCCGAAACGTCGACGGCTCCACGGCAGCCACGGTTGACCCCGTTCACGACAGACGAGAACGAATCCACCACTTGGTCAAAAGAGTTTGTACGCACCTCGTGAACAACCACGAGATCGGTCGATCGAGTCGCTTGCTATCGACTGTTTTCGAGGATTTCTGCTACTCTCGTTCGCGGAGAAGTGTGATTTCTTACGTCCCGATCGTCCAGCGGTCGTCGTCCCGACGAACGAAGTCGTGAGTCGAGAGGAGATCGAGCGCGTCCTCGACCACCGGGAGCGGCACACCGAGGTGTTCGGCGATCTCGTCGGACGTATCGGCCCCCGATTCGATCGCGGCGAGGACCTCGGCGCAGAAGCGCGCATCGCCGTGATCCGCGAACTTCCCCATGCCGTCGGCCGCGAGCCCCTCTTCGATCCGGTCGGTGAGCGCGTCGCGCAGCGACGTGAGTCGGCCCTGGACCCACCGCTGGGCCAGCGAGAGCTCGTCCTCCAGCTGGTCGAGTCGCTGGAGATCGTCCGCGAGCGCGGATAGTTCGCTGGTATCGCTCGCCGAAACGTCGATCGAGACGTACCGACAGGTCGTGAGATCGAGGCTCGAACTCGCCGGATAGGCGCTTTTCGCGCCGAACCCGTACGGCGAGACGTTGACTTCGAGCCGGAGGTTCCGCGAGATACGGAAATACTTCCGACGGCCATCGTCGGCCCGGCTCTCGACGAGGCCCGCGTCCTCCAGCTTCCGGAGGTGGCCGATCACCGCCTTCGGACTCACGCCGAGCGACTCGCTGATCTCGGTGACGTAACACGGTCGCCGGGCGAGCAGCCGGAGGATGCGCCGGCGGTTCTCGTTGCCGAGGAGATCGAGCAGCGCCGCTGAGTCCATTCACCTGTGGTTAGTGCCGCACGGACAAAAGGATGACTCCACACGGGCGTTCGCCACGGACCGCCGGCGGCCACGCTCACGACGTGCGTGCTACGTCGTGGGGATTTGCGAGACCCGTCAGTCGTACTTCGAGGCGACGGTCCTGTCCGCACCGCCCGGACGGTCGGGATCGGGGCTGTCGATCTGCGATCGGTTGTTCGCTCCAGCGTCCGGTACGGAGAGGTTCGCAGCGCGGCGTGCGAGCTGGTCCAGTCCCGAGGCGTTCACGCCCGCGCTCGCCGCGACGGTCTTGGCGTCGTTGATCGCCGCCCGGAGCGCTGTGACATCGGCCACGAGCCGTTCCCACCTCGCACGGTGACGTACCGATCGGTTGGTTTCCGTGGGCGTGAACGTGCGCAATCGCTCGTCGGTCTGATTGAGGCGACCCCGGAGCGTTGCGGCCCGCTGCTCGACGAGATCCTGCTTGTTGGACTGGTTCTCGGTACGTTCGAACGCGGCGAGCCACATCCCCGAATCGACCGCGCCGTTGGCCGCGGCGGTGCGTTGTTGCATGAACACCGACACCTCCCCGCCGAGTTCCGTCTGCGGAGTCGGTTGGGTTGCCGTCGTGGCTCCGGCCTGGGAACCGGCGCTCAAACCCATGGTTCCACAGAGCAGCAGCGAGACGAGGAGCACCGCGGCGTCGTTCGCGTTCACTACACGCTCGTTGCACGGACTGGAATAAAAGCGCGACGGCCGTTCGTGGTGGCCAATACCATGCATTCACCGCAGCAATCGGCGGGACCAACCGACGCACTCGCGAAATAACGGTGAAACCGTCGGGTGTCCGAAATTACAAGTATCGCCACGTGGTATCGTGGGTCATGGCAGTGTGTCCCAGCTGCGAGGCCGACATCACGGTCTGGGCCGAGCGACTCGAACAGGCGAGCGCGGCGAGCACCCCGAAAGTCTGGACCTGTCCGGAGTGTGATGCGGTGCTCGGTATCTCCGACTGGGGCTCCCAGTGACGAACCGACCGCTCTCGTCGACGAGAGTTTCGGGGTAGTGACGGGCTTGCGCGACTGATTTCGGGTGATTATGGCGCAGCGTCGGAGTCGTTGGGGGCATCCGCGGCAGCGGCGAGATCGGCGGCGAGCGCGGCGGCCTCGACTGCGGTCGTCCCGAGAAGGTAGGTCACGGGTTCGATACCGAACGCGCCCTCGTGATAGATGACCTGTGGGACCGTTCCGCGCTCGTGAAACCGATTTCGGAGGTGCTCGGCGCGGTTCTCGTAGCCCGCTTCGAATCGGAGTGGATCGATACCACGGTCACGGGCCGCCGTGAGGAGTGCGTCAGAGGTAGCGAGGTTGAGTGCCCCCCGAATCGATGGCTCGATGGCCATCGCGGCGATCACGGTTCGGGCGACGTGCTGGGAGGCACCGAACTCCGGACGTGCTGGAACGAGGACCCGATCCCCTACTGCGTGCAGCCGACCGGGAACGGCTGCGACTTCGGTTTCGTCGGTCGCCTCCGGAACCGCCGTGGCGATGTTCGTTCCGACGTTTGGGATATGTGCAGCGACGGCGGACGTGTTCGTCACTCGACGGACGGCGGTCCGAACGGCCGTGAGCGCGTCCCGCTCGGCGAGGACACCGGTGTCGGTGCCCCGGACACACAGATCACAGCCGAGACCGGAGAGTGCGGGCATCTCTTCCTCGTGGACGGCACAGATGAGGCCACGGTCCTCGAACTCGCGGATCAGTTCGAGAAGCTCGGCCAGCGCTTCATAACTGTCCATCGTGTCGGCGGCGAACCCCTCGGCGATCCGCGTCATCGTCGCCTGCATGCGGTCGTCCTCGCGGAAGCGCTCCTCGACGACGCCGTTCTGGCCGAGGGTTTTGCTGACCGCGGCTTGCGTTACGCCCAACCGATCGGCGATCTCCTGTTGGGTGAGGCCGCGTTCGTCGAGTTCGTCCGCCAGCATCGCCCGAGCAGTCGGGAGGAAGCGCTCGACGACGATCTCGCTCGGGAGTCGCAACGACATAGCACCCGATTCATCGACAGCAGGGATAAATCGTGGCCATCGATGGATTCGAACCACCCCGACAACGATCGGATAGTGGGTTTCACTCTCGGCAGAAACAACCGTCCAACGACGACGGATTCTGCAACGATCGATCGGTCGTGAACGATTGTGAAGACAGCACCGGGGAACGCTTATTACCGCTGGTGTGGTATATGTAAACGAGCATCATGTTTGAACGGTTCTCGCGCGGCTACTACCTCGGCCGGCTCTCCATCGAACCACATCCCCACGACGGATCACGACCGCTCATCCAGCGGACGACCCACGAGCGGCTCAACGAAGCGCTGTACGCGAAGGGTGAGGGGATCGAACGGACCGATCTCCCGCTCGTGATGAAGGTCGAGACCAGTCACCTCGCGGTCGGCGGGGACGATGGCGTGCCCGAGGACACGCTGTGGCTGCCGGAGGCGGTGCTCGCGGATCTCCGGATCGATACGCCGCCCACCCTCCAGGAGGTGCTGCTCGCCACGGCGGACCGCGCCGCCCAACTGCTCCGGCTTTCGGGCACGGCAGTCTGAGTGATCGGTTTCAGGCCAGCGGCGGCGTCGGGGTTCGGTCGTCTCAACAGGCTTATCCCGGGCGTGGCACCTACCCAACCCATGAGCGATGTCGTCGTGACGCTGCCGGACGGTTCCGAGCTCCCGATGGAGCCCGGTTCGACGGTCGAGGACGTAGCCTACGAGATCGGCCCGGGGCTCGGGAGCGACACGATCGCGGGGGTCGTGGACGGCGAGCTCGTCGCCGCGGCCGAACCGATCACCGAGGACAGCCGGTTGGAGATCGTGACCGAGGACAGCGAGGAGTATCTCGACGTGCTCCGGCACTCCGCGGCCCACGTCTTCGCCCAGGCGCTCTCCCGGCTCCATCCCGAGGCGAAGCTCACCATCGGCCCGTGGACCGACGAGGGGTTCTACTACGATATCGCGAACGTCGACCTCGACAGCGAGGACCTCGACGCGATCGCCGAGGAGGCCCAGACCATCATCGACGCGGACCTCCCGATCGAGCGGGTCGAACGCCCCAGGGAGGAAGCGTTCGAGATCTACGAGGACAACCGGTTCAAACGTGACATCCTCGACGAGGAAGCGGCGGGCGCAGACCCCGTGAGCATCTACGAACAGGGCGACTTCTTCGATCTCTGCCAGGGCCCACACGTCGCCTCCACGGGTGAGATCGGCGGGTTCGCGCTGCTCGAAACCTCCGCGGCGTACTGGCGTGGCGAGGAAGAGAACGAATCGCTCACGCGAGTGTACGGAACGGCGTTTCCAAACGAGGACGACTTGGAGGGGTTCCTCGATCGGCGGGAGGAGGCCAAGGAACGCGACCACCGCAAGATCGGTCAGGAGATGGATCTCTTCAGCGTCCCCGATCACTCGCCGGGCAGCGTCCACTACCATCCCAACGGGATGACGATCCGCCGCGAGCTGGAGGAGTACATCCGCGAAATGAACGACAAACTCGGGTACGAGGAGGTCTGGACGCCAGAGCTCAACAAGACCGAGATCTGGAAACCGACGGGCCACTACGACAACTTCACCGCCGAAGGTGAGATGTTCGCATGGGAACAGGACGGCTTCGAGTACGGGCTGAAGCCGATGAACTGTGCGAACCACGCTCATCTCTACGATCGTGAGCGGTGGTCGTACCGCGACCTCCCGATGCGGTACTCCGAGTTCGGCACCGTCTATCGCAACGAACAGTCGGGCGAGCTCTCGGGAATGCTCCGAGTCAGGGGAATGACCCAGGACGACGGCCACGCGTTCGTCCGTCCCGATCAGCTCGAAGACGAGATCACCCAGACCCTCAAGGTGATCGAAGAGATCTACAGCCAGTTCGATCTCGAAGTGCTCTACAAACTCGAAACCCAGGGCGACAACGCCATCGGGAGCGACGATATCTGGGAGCAGGCCACCGACGCGCTAGTCGATGCACTCGAAACCGAGGGTCTCGAATACGAGGTCGAGGACGGCGAGGCGGCTTTCTACGGACCGAAGATCGGGCTCGACGCCCGAGACGCGCTCGGCCGTGAGTGGACGATCGGCACGGTACAGGTGGACTTCAACATCCCCGAACGCCTCGATCTGGTCTATGTCGGCGAAGACAACGAGGAACACCGTCCGGTGACGATCCACCGCGCGCTGCTGGGGAGCTTCGAGCGGTTCATGGGCGTCCTGATCGAGCACTACAAGGGCAACTTCCCGCTCTGGCTCGCGCCCGAACAGGTCCGCGTCCTGCCGGTGAGCGACGACAACCTCGAGTACGCCGAATCGGTCGCCGCGGAGCTCGACGGGTTCCGGACCGAAATCGAGACCCGCTCGTGGACGGTGGGGCGGAAGATCCGCGCTGGCCACGACGACCGAGTGCCGTACATGCTGATCGTCGGCGATACCGAGGAAGAAGCGGGAACCGTCTCGGTGCGCGACCGCGAGGAACGCGAGCGCGACGGGGTCGATCTCGACGAGTTCCGAGCGGCGCTGGAAGCCGAGCGCGACGAGAAGCTGACCGCCCCGGCGTTTCTCGACTGACTGCGAAGTACCGAGACCGTTTCTGAGAACCGACGAACCTCGCCATCTGTTTTTCGCCAGTAGGTTCACCGAAAGCACGAGACTATCGAAGCAGTGTTCGGGAAGTCCGACACTGTCATCAGCCGATGATCGTTCGTGTCAGAATATCGGTGTCGTCCCTGGCAGAGGCACGTCCACTCCGTCCAGCACTTCGTCACGAAGCAGTAGCAGAAAACGGCGTGGTAACCGTGGCGACACGTCATCGAGACGTTGGCATGGCCACCGACCGGACTCGCAGCGCGGATTACTCGAGGTCGAAGCGGTCGTTGGTCATCACTTTATGCCACGCGTCCACGAAGTCGTCCACGAACTCCTCCTCTGCGTCATCGGCTCCGTACACCTCGGCGATGGCTCGGAGTCGGGAGTTCGACCCAAAGACGAGATCCACACGGGTAGCCTTCCGGACGAGTTCGCCCGTGTCGCGGTCGTACCCCCCGAACACGTGCTCGTCCTCCGAGACCGGTTCCCACTCCGTGTCCATGCCGAGCAGGTTCACGAAGAAGTCGTTGGTCAGCGTCGCCGGTCGGTCGGTGAAGACGCCGAGATCGGAGCCGTCGTAGTTCGCGTCCAGCGCCCGCATCCCGCCGACGAGCACCGTCATCTCGGGCGCGGTCAGATTCAGGAGCTCCGACCGGTCGACCAGCATCTCCTCGGCCGGCTGGTCGGCCTCGTCCGAGCGGTAGTTCCGGAACCCGTCCGCCGCCGGCTTGAGTGCCTCGAAGGACTCGACATCGGTCTGCTCCTGAGAGGCGTCCGTCCGGCCCGGCTCGAACGGGATGTTCACGTCGTGGCCGGCCTCGGCCGCCGCCTCCTCGACGGCCGCGTTGCCACCCAACACGATCAGGTCGGCGAGCGAGACTTTCGTCCCGTCCGAGCGCGAGTCGTTGAACTCCTCGCGGATCTCGTCGAGCGTGTCCAGCACGGTCGTCAGCTCCCCCGACTGGTTGACCTCCCAGTCCCGCTGCGGTCGGAGACGGAGCCGAGCGCCGTTCGCGCCACCGCGCTTGTCGCTGTCGCGGTACGTCGACGCCGACGCCCAGGCGGTTCTGACCAGTCCGGTGACGGACAGCTCCGAATCGAGGATCTCCTCTTCGAGTGCGGCGATCTCTTCCGCCCCGATCAGACTATGGTCGACATCGGGGAGCGGATCCTGCCACAGCATCTCCTCGTCGGGCACTTCGGGACCGAGGAGCCGGGTCGGCGGGCCCATGTCGCGGTGAATCAGTTTGTACCACGCTTTCGCGAACGCCTGCTGGAACTTGCGGGGGTCCTCCTGGAAGCGTTCGAGGACCTCCCGATAGTCCGAATCACGCTTCAGGGCGACGTCCGTCGTCAGCATCATGGGATCGACCGTTGCCGAGGAATCGTGGGCGTCCGGTACGGTGTCCTGTAGCTCCTCGCCGACCGGTCGCCACTGCCATGCACCGCCGGGACCCTTGTGCGCCTCCCACTCGTAGTCGAGCAGGTTGTCGATATACCCCATGTCCCACATGGTCGGCGTGCCGTTCCAGGGGCCCTCGATACCACCGGTGATCGTGTCGGCCCCTTTGCCGGATTCGTAGTCGCTCTCCCAGCCCAGGCCCTGTGACTCCATGGGGGCTGCCTCGGGTTCGGGGCCGAGATGCTCGGGATCGTCGGCGCCGTGGACCTTCCCGAACGTGTGTCCGCCGGCGATGAGCGCGACCGTCTCCTCGTCGTTCATCGCCATGTGGTCGAACGTCTCGCGGATGTTGTGTGCCGATCCCTCGACGTCGGGCTCACCGTACGGCCCCTCGGGGTTCACGTAGATGAGCCCCATGACGGTGTTACCGAGTGGGTTCTCGAGGTCGCCCTCCTCGTCGAAGCGTTCGGAGGAGGTGACCTCCATGTCGTCTTCGGGCCCCCAGTCGACCGCCTCGTCGGGCATGTACGCGTCCTCGCGTCCGCCGCCGAAGCCGAACGTCTCGAACCCCATCGACTCCAAGGCGACGTTCCCCGTCAGGACGATCATATCGGCCCACGAGAGGCTCTTGCCGTATTTCTGCTTGACCGGCCAGAGCAGGCGTCGGGCCTTGTCGAGGTTCGCGTTGTCGGGCCAGCTGTTGAGTGGTGCGAGCCGCTGTCCGGCGCGGTTCGCGCCACCGCGGCCGTCGGCGACGCGGTACGTGCCGGCGCTGTGCCACGCCATCCGGATCATCAGCGGACCGTAGTGGCCGTAGTCGGCCGGCCACCACTCCTGGGACGTCGTCAGCACGTCCTCGATGTCCGCCTTCACCTCGTCGAGATCGAGTTTCTCGAACTCCTCGGCGTAGTCGAACTCCTCGTCCATCGGATCGCCCGGGTGAGCGTTCCGGTCGAGGATCTCCAAGTCCAACTGATCCGGCCACCAATCCTGGTTCGATCTACTCATCGTCGAGCGACCTCCGAGAGCTCGTCGTCCGGTTCGCCCATCCCGTGTTTCGAATGTTCGTCTGACATGAGTCGAGCTGTCTACGGTGACACTCCGCGGCGAAGCAGTATAAATCTGACCAAACTAAGTCCACAATTTCCAGAATATATCTCCGGTAAGACGAACTATTTCTACCGATTTGCAAGGCAGGCCGTGCTGGCCACCAGCGGATCGGCCACAACAAATCGAGAGACGCTGGTGTAATAGACCAGTGAATCGAAGGAGACGAAGTGAACGACGCCGCATCAGGTGGCCCGAAACCAGATTCAGGGGATCTCGATGAGGTGGCAATAGTTACGCATCACCGTTGGACTGTGTATCCTCACGCAGTGTTCCGTGATCGTTCAGCTCCCGACGCAGACGGACGTCACACCGGCAAAGCTGGGGTTGGTGACGATCGACGATCGAGAAGGGTTGGCAAGCGTCTGACGTCTCGATAGGCAAGTTCGTTCGAAAACCGAACGGGCGCGACGGGATTTGAACCCGGTACAAACCTCGCTTCGCTCGGTTTGCGTGATTCAAATCCTGCGTGCCAGTTCGCTCCTCACATCCGTTCGTCGCTCACGGGCGCGACGGGATTTGAACCCGCGACGTCTTGGTCCGGAACCAAGAACTCTATCCACTGAGCTACGCGCCCACGATCACCAGTAACGCCGATGCCGATTTAGTCGTTGTGAAAATCGTCCGCGCCGCGTCAGGGCGTCTCGCTGGTTTCAAGCGTGAGGTCGGCAGTCGGATAGGCCACACAGGTCAGTGTGTAGCCGTCGCCGAGCTCGTCCTCGCTGAGCATCTCTTGGCCGTCATGGGTCAGGTAGTCCTCGGAGGGGCCATCGGTGACCTGGGCGCCACACGAGACGCACTGACCCTGTCGACAGGCGTAAGGCAGGTCCCAGCCCTCGTCCTCGCCGGCGTCGAGGAGGGTTTCGTTCTCCTTGACTTCGATCGTTTCGCCCTCCTTCACGTACTCGATATCGAAGCTCTCGGCCTCGTCGTCGGGGATCTCGGC
The DNA here is from genome assembly GCF_000336935.1 of Halococcus salifodinae DSM 8989. Taxonomy (NCBI): domain Archaea; kingdom Methanobacteriati; phylum Methanobacteriota; class Halobacteria; order Halobacteriales; family Halococcaceae; genus Halococcus; species Halococcus salifodinae. Next base: position 46,103 of record NZ_AOME01000012.1, read on the forward strand.
CGGGCTGGGCTCTTCCTCTTCAGCTTCGCCCTCCGCGAGCTCGCCCTCGGCCTCGCCGCCACCGCCGACCGCGCTCCCCGGAACCGCTCCGCCGCCGATCGAGCGGTTCATCGGCTCGGGGAAATCGGTTTCAGGGACGCTCTCGGCGCGGTGTTCGAGGACGTCCTGGGAGATGTCGTTCGGGATGACCCGTTCGGTTCCTGGCGAGAAATGCAGCGCTACCATGACGAGCACAGCCAAGAGCCCAATGGAGAGACCGACGACCTCGACCATGAACGCGCTATGGAATCGTGGTTTAACTAGCTATCGGTCTCCCCACCCACCTTTTGCTGTCGCCCGAAAATCTCCGATTTTCGGGATGACGAGATGCCTTCGGCGTCTCGAACCACGCTCACTCGCACCGCTCGTTCGCTCGTGGTTCGATCACTAACATCTCCGCAGCCGCACAGCACCGCCGAAGCCCTCGCTCACTTCGTTCGCTCGCCCTTCATCCACCAGGCACCGCCACCACGCCGCACTGCCACTGTACCGCAACTGCCACCGCCTACCGCCTGGCAATCTCGTGACGACCGAACCCGTATCGGAGCCGGTTGGCGAGTCGCCGCGCGAACCGACCCTCGTCGGCCCGCGAGCCGAACCGCTCGGCGAGCGCGGNGTAGATCAGCGGCACCGGGATCTCCTGGGCGAGCGCCTCCTCGACGGTCCACGTTCCCGTCGAGCCGCCCGCAACGTGGTCGGCGACGTCACCCAGATCGCCGCCCTCCTCGTGGAACGCCTCCTCTGCGAGTTCGAGCAGCCACGACCGGATGACTGCGCCGTTGTTCCAGGTGCGAGCGACGGCTTCGAGATCGAGGTCGTACCGCCCGTCGTGGAGGAGTTCGAACCCCTCGCCGTAGGCCTCCATCAGCGCGTACTCCACGCCGTTGTGAACCATCTTGACGTAGTGGCCCGAACCTGCGGGCCCCATCCTCGCGTGACCGTCGGGACCCGTCGCCACGGCATCGAAGACCGGGGTGAGTTCCTCGTAGGCCCACTCGGGACCGCCGATCATCAGCGAAAACCCGAGCTCCGCGCCGGCAGGGCCCCCAGAAGTCCCACAGTCGAGATACGCCGCCGGCGTCGCGTCGGCTCGTCGCACCGATTCCTCGAAGTGTGAGTTACCGCCGTCGATCACCACGTCGTCGCCGTCGAGGTGAGCTTCGAGGTCGTCGAGCGCAGCGTCGATAGCGTCGCCCGCGGGCACCATCAGCCAGATCCGTTTTTCGTTTCCGAGCCGGTCAGCGAGGTCTCCAATGGAGTCGGCCGGTTCGGCTCCCACCGCCGCGGCGGTCGCGACGGCCTCTTCGTCCACGTCGAAGGCGACCACGTCGTGGCCCGCGTCGAGCACGCGCTCGGTCACGATCCGCCCCATCCGCCCGAGTCCGACGACGCCCAGTTGCATACCCGCCCCTCCGCGGGCGCGCAGGTAGGGGTTGTGGTTCGCCCGGGTCAGGGCGGGTTTCGGTCGCCGCTGGATCGACGCTCGTCGTTCCCGGGCGGCCCCGCCGACGACGTCCCGTCGGCGACCGCCCGCTCCAGCGCGCGCCGATCGCGCGAATCGAGATCGCCCGTCCCGCTCGACGAGCTCGCCGTCCTGCATTCGCTGGAGGCCGTGCCAGAGGCCGAGAAACAGCGCTGTGGGCGCGACGCAGACGAACGCACCGACCAGCACGCGAAACAGGAGATTCAGGGACAATGGTAGAACTTGTCGTACTAATCACTAACTCCCATCATCCTCTCGATACGAACGCCGGCAGTCGTCGAGGACTCGGTCAAGCCCATCGAGGCGGTATCGCCCAACACGAACGTTTATCAGACGGACTCGCGTGGGTGGAGCCATGAGCGTGATGTCGTCGGTAGTACGTCGCTGAACCACCGACTTGCACGTTCTCGGCACAATTGTTCGCCCAGTCGCGGGTATCCAGAAAGGACGATTCATGACAGAGCTAGCTGAAACCTACGATCCCGACGCGCTCGAAGCCAAGTGGCGCGAGGAGTGGCACGCATCCGACCTGTATCACGACGACGACCACGATGATAGCGCAACCGAGTACGTGATCGACACGCCGCCGCCCTATCCGACGGGCGACCTCCACATCGGGCACGCGCTCGGCTGGAGCTACATGGACTTCGCCGCGCGCTACCACCGAATGCAGGGGAAAAACGTCTCCTTCCCGCAGGGTTGGGACTGTCACGGCCTCCCGACGGAGGTCAAAGTCGAGGAGAACCACGACATCCGGCGGACGGACGTGCCGCGCGAGGAGTTCCGGGAGCTGTGCGTCGAGCACACCGAACGGAAGATCGACGGGATGAAGGAGACGATGCAGTGGCTCGGCTTCTCTCAGGACTGGTCTCAGGAGTACCGCACGATGGACTCCGACTACTGGGGGAAAACCCAGCGCTCGTTCGTCGAGATGGCGGAGAAAGGGTACGTTCACCGCGACGAGCATCCCGTGAACTGGTGTCCACGGTGTGAGACCGCGATCGCCGACGCCGAAGTCGAGAACGTCGACACCGAGGGCACGCTCTCGACGGTCCGCTTTTCGGGGATCGACAACGACGCGATCGAGATCGCCACCACCCGTCCCGAACTGCTCGCAGCCTGCGTCGGGATGGCGGTCGATCCCGACGACGAGCGCTACGCCGACCGGATCGGCGACACCTTCGAGGTGCCGCTGTTCGGTCAGGAAGTCGAACTCGTCGCGAGCGAGGAAGTCGACGGCGACTTCGGCACCGGCGCGGTGATGATCTGCACCTTCGGCGACAAACAGGACGTCGACTGGTGGGCGGAGTACGATCTCGACCTCCGGCCCGTGGTGACCGAGGACGGCCGACTTGCGGAGGACGTTCCGGAGTTCGGCGGGCTCGCGATCGACGACGCGAACGAGGAGATCAGCACCGCGCTCCAGCGCGAGGGGTATCTCCGCGACGAGGAACCCATCGAGCAGTCGGTCGGGGCGTGCTGGCGGTGTGACACGCCGATCGAGATCCTCTCGAAAGAGCAGTGGTTCGTCCGGGTCGATCGCGAGGAGATCCTCGACAACGCTCGGGAGGTCGACTGGATTCCCGAGCACATGTACGATCGCCTCGAAGAGTGGACCGAGGGGATGGAGTGGGACTGGGTGATCTCCCGCCAGCGCGTGTTCGCCACCCCGATCCCGGCGTGGTCGTGTGACGACTGCGGTCACTGGCATGTCGCCGAGCTGGACGATCTCCCCGCCAAACCCACCGAGGACGATCCCGACGCCGACTGCCCGGAGTGCGGTGCGGACGCGTGGACTGGCGAGACCGACGTGATGGACACGTGGATGGACTCGTCGATCTCGGCGCTCCACGTCGCGGGCTGGCCCGACGCCGACTTCAGCCCCGTGCAGCTCCGCGAGCAGGGCCACGACATCATCCGAACGTGGGCGTTTTACACGCTCCTCCGGACGGCGGCGCTCGAAGACCAGCGACCGTGGGACGAGGCGCTCATCAACGGAATGGTCTTGGGTACTGACGGCAACAAGATGAGCAAATCGAAGGACAACTCGGTCGCACCGATCGATGTCGTCGAGGATCATTCGGCCGACGCGTTCCGCCAGGCACTCGCCCTCGGCGGCCAGCCGGGAAGCGACATCCAGTTCCAGCCCAAAGAAGTCACGAGCGCGTCGCGTTTCCTCACGAAGCTCTGGAACATCACGCGCTTCGCGAGCCAGCATCTCGATACCGAGAGCCACGGATCGGTGGCCGACGAAGGAGCGTTCGACGAGGCTGCCACCGACGCCGACCGCTGGATCCTCTCGCGGTGCGCGCGGGTCGCTGACGACGTCGCGGCCGACATGAACGAGTACCGGTTTGACCGGGCGCTCCGGAAGGTCCGGGAGTTCGTCTGGCACGACCTCGCCGACGACTACGTCGAACTCATCAAGGGGCGACTCTACGAGGGCAACGACACCGAACGCGACGCCGCACGCCACGCGCTTTCGACGACACTCTCGGCGTCGCTCCGGATGCTCGCCCCGTTCTCGCCGTTCCTCGCCGAAGAGGCGTACCATCACCTGCCCGATACGTCGGGCAGCGTCCACGCCGCTACGTGGCCCGCGCTCGATATCGCCGACGACGCCGCGGAGGCGCGCGGCGAACGGATCGCCGCAGTCGCGAGCGCGGTCCGGGCGTGGAAATCCGACGAAGGCATGGCGCTCAACGCCGACCTCGCTCGGATCGAGGTCTACGCCGACGGAATCGCCGAACTCGATACTGGCGACCTGAGCGCGACGGTGAACGCCCCAGTGACGGTCGAGACGGGCGAACCCGACGTGGAGATGGTCGCGGTGGGTGTCGATCCCGACCACAGCACGATCGGCCCCGAGTTCCGCGATCGGGCTGGCGCGGTCGTGGGCGCGCTCGAAGCCACCGATCCCACCGCTGTCGAGCGACAGAAGAACGAGAACGGCACGATCGAACTCGACGTTGAGGGTGAGACGGTCACGCTCGACGGCGACGCGGTCGCGGTCGAGCGCGAGCAGCGCGTCGCGGGCGAAGAAGTCGCGGTTCTCGACGCCGAGGGCGCGACGGTGCTCGTCTTCCCGTAGCACCGCTTCTATCGAGGTGTCACAGAACGATTCTCTCGCGGGATCACTGCACCGAGCTGCGGCTACGGATCGGATATCGGAGGAACAGAGCCGGTGACACGATCCGGGCTACTGGCCGCGACCGTTCTCAGGCGTAGCGTTCGAGTTCAGGCCGGTCGAGGTCGGAGAGCACGTCGCCCGCCGTGTCGTCGAGGAGGCTCTGACCGTCGGCGGTGACGCGGCGGCCCTCGCCCTCGGCGGTCTCGACGAGGTCTTCGGTTTCGAGCTGCTGGAGCACAGTTCGAATGATCTTCCCGCTGCCCTCGGTCTTTTTCGCCGGAGCGACACCGTAGCGGTTCGAGCCGTCCTTTGTGCCGCCGTAGGCGGTCGTGAGCCGGTCGACGCCGATCTCGCCGTCGATAGCGACCCGTCGGAGGAGGCTGGCAGCGCGGGTTCGCCAGAAGTCTTCCTGTTCGGGCGGGAGCTCGCGACCCGCGCCGGTCTTCGCGTAGGTCGCCCAGTCGGGGCGTTCGATGCTCTCGGGGAGGCGTTCGACGAGCGCCTCGATGAGCGCATCCGCCGGAACGTCGTAGAGAGTTGCCATACGTACGAAACGCTCGCGGGTGGGGTTAAACGCGTCGGTAGCGTTCTGAGGGGAGTCGTCGATCGAACACGTCTCCCTCCCACCGTCGTGGACAGTAGAATCAGTCGCCATCTCGGCGAACCTCACAACGGTGGTCGATTCGGCTACGGGAAACCTCGACACGAATGAGAACCGCAGACCACACACCTCCCCAGCCGACTGCGCTCCTCGCTCACTTCGTTCGCTGTGGTGCTCATCCCTCGCACGGGAGAGCGCTTACACTGCAGCGCTCTCCGCGCGCCACCGCCTCCCAATGGACGCCTCAGTACCGAGAAGTGCTCCGTCAGCGGTCGGCGAGCACCGCAGCGGTACCTCCACCGATGACGGTCGGGAGGAGGTAGGTCGCGCCGCGGTGGATGAGGACGGCGGCCGTCACGGTCGCCAGCGGGAGGCCGGTGGTTGCGAGAACGAGCGCACCGAGGACTGCTTCGACCCCGCCGAGCCCGCCGGGGAGTGGTGTGATGCTCGCCATCGCGCCCGTCGGAATGGCGACCAGCACGACGGCGGGCGAGACGGTGTGGCCGAGCGCGAACAGCGAGAGCCAAAGCGAGGTCGCGAGCCCGACCCAGCCCGCCGTCGAGAAGACGAGGGCGAACACCAGTCCACGGGGGTTGGTAGCGACGCGCTCGACGGCCGTGAAGAAGCCCTCGATCCGCCCTTCGAGCGCGGCCCGGCTCGGTGCCGATCGGCGCGGCACGAGCTCGCCGAGGCGCTGGAGGAGCGGCGCGAGCGAGTCGACCGCGATCCGTTCGAGCCGGTAGCGGTTGCGCCACCCGAGCACCACCGCGATCGGCACCACGATCGCGAACGCCACCACCGCGATCGTCGCGTATTCGAGGTTCTCACCGAACGTGATCGAGGTCGTGAAGTAGCCCAGTCCGACGAGGGCGAGCCCGATCGAGGGAACGAAGTTGAGCGCGTCGACGCTCGCGATCGCCGCGAGCCCAGTCTCGTACTCACTGTCGGAAGCCCGCGAGATGAGCAGCGCGCTCACCGGCTCGCCGCCGGCCTGGCCAAAGGGCGTGACGTTGTTCGCAAACGTCGCCCCCGCGAACACGAGGACGGCCGCCGGCACCGTGATCGGTGCGCCGAGCACCCGCAGAACGGTGTGCAACGACATCCCCCACGCGCCGAGCCAGCAGATCGCGATGGCCACGATCCCGAGCAGGACCGGCAGGCTGGCCCCCGCGAGCGCGTCGATCGTCTTGTCGATCCCGACGCCCCAGACGAGGACGGCGAGAACGCAGAGCGCACCCGCAAATCCGATGAGCGTGGCTCTGAGATCGTCGCCGCGGATCATGTCGGTGTCGAAGGAGCGACCCCGGGATGAACCCTCCGGAACGCGTTCGTGATCGTCGATCGAAAGGACGGATCACTCGTCTCCACTGGGATCGAACGGGTTTTCCTCACCGCCATCGAACGCCGATCATGGACGAGCGGGCGGCTCTCGACAGCCTCGCCGGGCACGTTCCTGCCGCGGGCGACGACTGTGCGGTCGTCGACGGCTCGGTGCTCACGACCGACATGCTTCACGAGTCGACCGACTTCCCCGACGGCACGACGCGGTACACCGCGGGCTGGCGCGCGGTCGGGGCGTCGCTCTCGGACGTGGCCGCGATGGGAGCTTCAGCGCAGGCGGCAGTCGCGGTCTACGCCGCTCCCGAACTCGACGAGGCTGATCTGACGGCGTTCGTCGACGGCGCGAGCGACGTCTGTGAGGCGTGCGGGGCGGAGTACGTCGGCGGCGATCTCGACAGCCACGACGAGTTCACCGTCGCGACGACCGCGCTCGGCCGGACCGACGATCCGGTACTGCGGTCGGGTGCGGAGCCGGGCGAGGCGGTCTGTGTGACCGGCCACCTCGGCCGGAGCGGTGCGGCGCTCCGACTGTTCGCGGCGGGTGAGAACGACCGCGCGAACGAACTGTTTCGGTTCACGCCGCGCGTCGCGGCCGGCGAGGCGATCGCGCCGCACGCGGGCGCGATGATGGATAGCAGCGACGGGCTTGCCCGCTCGCTTCACCAACTGGCCGCGGCGAGCGACTGCGGGTTCGCGGTCGAGATGCCGTTGCCCGTCGCCGATGCGGTCGGCGAGGTCGCCGCCGATCCGGCCGAAAAACGCGAACTGAGCGTTTTCTTCGGCGAGGATTTCGAACTCGTGTTCACCGTCCCTGAGAGCGCGCTCGATACCGTCCGCGAGGCCGCACCAGTCGCCATCACCCGGATCGGAACGGTCGTCGAGAGCGGTGTGACGCTTGACGACGAGCCGCTCGACGATCGGGGTTACACCCACGGATAGCGCGCCGCGCGGTCGCTGCGGTGGTGGCGGTGCGGCGGTGGTGGCGGTGCGGCGGCGGGTGCGGTGCTGCTGCGGTGCGGGCCTGGCGTCTCGACGAGTACCGGAGCACGCTTTGCGCGTGGTTCGAGGGAGCGAAGCTCCCTCGTCATCACGAAAGGCACGAAGCGCCTTTCGAACGACTCCGAACTCCCGTTCACCTTCGGTTCACGAGAACGCAGCGAGTCGAGGCTCAGGAGAGCTTGCTCTCCTGGCGTCTCGTGTGAGTGAAACGAGCACGAGGCTTGTCGGAGATTTCTCTGACAGCGGATGAAGGGCGAGCGACGGGCGGTGCGAACGAAGTGAGCACCGCCGAACGCACGAACGGGGAGGAACGGCCCGTAAGCGAACGGAGTGAGCGCGCGGCGAGGGCTTCGGCGGTGCTGTGCGGAGGCGGGGCGGTAGTGGTGAGTGCCAGCAGTCGTACCGCGAACGAACGAAGCGAGTGAGCGGGGATTTTCAGTCCACCGGAAGACTCGCTTCGCTCGCCTTCGGAGCTTTGTCTCGTGGTTCGAGAGAGCGAAGCTCTCCCGTCACTGAGCGGGAGCAAAGCTCCCGCGAGGTCCGAAAGAACAGCGTTCTTTCGGGATGCCGAGACGGCTTCGCCGTCTCGTAGCAAAGTAAAAAAGTGGTTTTAGAGCACGCGCTTGCCGAGCGCGCTCGCGGCGAGTTCGACACCGAGCTCAGCGGTCTCGTTGTGTGAATCGAGGATCGGGTTCGCCTCGACGACTTCGAGCGAGCGGAGGATTCCTTCATACTCGTCACGGTCGGCGAGGGTTTCGAGCGCGGAGTGGGCCTCGCGGTAGGTGACGCCGCCGCGGACGGGCGTGCCGACGCCCGGCGCGTGAGAGGGGTCGAGCCAGTCGAGATCGAGGCTGACGTGGATGCCGTCGACGCCATCGGTGGCGATATCGAGCGCTTCCTCGGTGACGTCGACGACCCCGCGCTGGTCGATGTCGGACATGGTGTAGGCCGTAATCGCGCTGTCACGGATGCGCTCGCGCTCGGGTTCGTCGACGCTTCGGAGGCCGACGAGGACGACGTTCTCCTCGCGGAGACCGGATGCGTTCGCCCACGGCGTGTCGGCGAACGTGCCCATCCCGAGCGCGGCCGCGAGCGGCATCCCGTGGACGTTGCCCGAGGGCGTGGTTTCGGGCGTGTTGACGTCGCTGTGGGCGTCGAACCAGATCGCGCCGATCTCGGCGTCGCGCGACGCGCCGGCGAGCGTGCCGATCGCGATCGAGTGATCGCCCCCCAGGACGAGCGGGAGCGCGCCGCCGTCGATCGAGGACGCGACCTCGTCGGCGAGCCGCGTACAGACCGACTCGACCTCGTCGAGATACTTCGCGTTGGCCTCGATCGACCTCGCCTCGGGATCGCGCTCCTCGGCGTGCGGGACCGTGAGATCGCCGGCATCGACACACGAGCGACCGATGCTGTCGAGCGTCGACGCGAGCCCGGCGTACCGGATGGCCGAGGGGCCCATGTCGACGCCCCGCCGGTCGGCTCCGAGATCCATCGGGACGCCGATCGTACTGATCGTCATGTGAACACCTCGACCGCGGCGGTATAAAAATCGGCTGTGATGGCCGCGGTGAGTGGGGCTAGGGTGCTGAGGCTGCGGTCTGGGGCTGTGACTACTGGTACTGCGCGCAGACTCGCCGAATGCCCTCTCCGAAGTCGATCTGGGGCTCCCAGCCGGTTGCCGCCGTCATCTTCGTGGCGTCGGCCATCGTGTCGTGGACGAACATGTCCTCGTCGATGGGGTTTGCGACGTGCTCGGGCTCGATCTCCGTGCCGAGCTCGTCGTTCAACATCTCGACGACCGTGTTCGCGGAGTAGCTCTCGCTCGTCCCGAGGTTGTAGATCCCCGTCAACCGGTTGTCGGCGGCGTGTTCGAGCCCCCGGACGATGTCCGAGACGTGGGTGAAATCCCGCGTGTGCGAGCCGTCGCCGTAGATGACCGGCGGGCGACCGTTCGCGAGGTCGTCGGCGAACTGCGCGATGATGTTGGCGAACTCACCTTTGTGGCCCTCCGAGCCGCCGTAGCCCTGGTACACGGAGAAAAACCGCATCCCGGCCGCCGTCATCTCGTAGCGGTTGGCGAAGTACTCGGCGTAGCGCTCGCGGGCGAGTTTCGAGGCCTCGTAGCCCGATCCGGCCTCGATCGGCATGTCCTCCGGCGAGGGCTCGGTTCGATCGCCGTAGATCGAGGACGTCGAGGCGTAGACCACGGTGTCACAGCCGTCGCGGCGGACCTGTTCGACCGTGTTCACGAACCCCTCGACGTTGACTCGTGCGCCGCGCTGGGGGTTCTCCTCGTGCATCTTCTGAGAAGAGAGCGCCGCGAGGTGGAAGAGCACGTCCACGTCGCTCGGGAGATCCTCGTCGACCACGCTCGCCTCGACGTACTCCACACCCTCATCGAGGTTGTCGGGTGTGCCGAGGTAGCCGTCGTCGAGCGCGATCACGTCGTTCGTTTCGGCGAGGTGGTTCGCGAGATTCGACCCGATGAACCCCGCGCCACCGGTGACGAGCACGCGCTGTCCTTGCATGGCTCGACGGGGCGGGCCGATCGTCAAATCTCTATCGGAACGGTGTCGTCCACGGCGCTTCCGGAACCGCCGGACCGGAAGCGGACACCCACCGGGTTTAAGTACGCGTGTCACGAATACGGATATATGTCATCTATCGAACTGACTGACAGTCAGAAGAAGATTCTCCAGGAGCTGGTCGATCTCTACCGCGAGAGCGAGAGCGCAGTCAAAGGCGAGTCGATCGCGGAGATGGTCGACCGGAACCCCGGCACGATCCGCAACCAGATGCAGAGCCTCAAAGCGCTCCAGCTCGTCGAGGGCGTCCCGGGGCCGAAAGGCGGGTACAAGCCGACGGCGAACGCCTACAGCGCGCTCGACATCCAGGAGATGGACGAGCCCGAAACCGTTCCGCTGGCCCACAACGGCGAGCCCGTCGACAACGCCAACGTCCAGGAGATCGATCTCATCAGCGTTCACCACCCCGAGAAATGTCGTGCGGAGATCCACCTCCAGGGATCGGTCCGGGAGTTCCACGACGGTGACTCGGTCACGGTCGGCCCGACACCGAAATCACACCTCGTGATCGAGGGCGTGATCGACGGCACGGTCGACACCGACAACGTCCTCGTACTCAACACGAACGGGATGCGAGCCCCGGCGGAAAACTGAGCGAGACGGCGGTTCTTCACTTCTCAGCGGTCGAGCCGGATGAGCTGGTCGGCCTCGCCCGCAAACCGGACCGTGGCGGCGTCGAAGGAATCAGCGTATCGCACGAGCAGCGTCAGGAGGAGCTCCGGCCGGACGAGAGCGTAGCCGTCGGCGCGCGAGAGCAGTCCCGCGCGTTCGAGGTCGGCGGCGTGTTTGCTCACCGTGGGCCGCGAGACCCCGAGTTCGCTCGCGAGACCGCTCGCGGTCGCGTCGGGATCGGCCAGCAGCGCGCGCACCATCCCGCGTGGCGTCTCACGACGGAGATACCCGAGCGCGACCTGTTCGAACTCGTCGAACTCGTTCGCGGGGAAATACCGTCGGTAGTCGCCGTCGCGTCGGCTCTCGATCGTCGTCTCCTCGCGGAGCCGGCGGAGGTGGTGTTGGGTCTCGCCGGTACCGAGATCGAGGTCGTCACGGAGCTTCGAGAAGTGTGCGCCGGGCGTCGCGGCGAGGTAGCCCGCAATACCGCTCCGGGCGTCGTTGTCGTTGTCGCTTGCGAGGTGTGTAAACGGGCCGACCGCTCCGAGCGCGGCGAAGCGCCGGAGCGTGGACCGCTTCTGTTCGTCGACCTCGCGCTCGGCCATTGTGACTCCTTGGGGGTACCTCCCTAAAAACCCCTTCGACCGTGCGTGCTACCGTCTCGACCGCCAAAACGACTCTGATCAGTTGGGTTCCGACTCGACCTCGCTCTCCTCGGTGCTGCCCGTTTCGGTCCCTTCAGGGCGTTCGGTGCCACCGGTGTCGCTCGTCGTACCGCTGGGTTCGTCCATCTCCGCGATGACCTGATCGGGGTCCTGGATGTCGCCGGTCGCCTCCCCGGTTTTGATCGCTTCGGCCTCTTGTTCCATCGCCTCGATGTCGAGTTCGGCGTCCTCGTCGATGTTGCCGATGATCTCGTCGATGTCGTCGAGCCCGATCAGCTCGCGGGTCTCCTCGTCGAAGTCGAGGCTGTCGAGGTCCTGGCCGTCCTCGCGGACGTCGCTGCCGGTGAGATGCTTGCCGTACCGACCGAGCATCGAGGAGAGCTCCTGGGGCAGGACGAACGTCGTCGATTCGCCCTGACCGATCGATTCGAGGGTCTCCATCCCCTTGTCGATCACCGCACGCTCGCCCATCGACTCGGCGGATTTCGCGCGCAGTACTGTGGAGACCGCATCACCCTGGGCTTCGAGGATCTGGCTCTGCTTTTCACCCTGCGCACGGATGATGTTCGACTGCTTTTCACCCTCCGCACTCTCGACCGCACTCCGGCGTTCACCCTGGGCTTCGAGGATCATCGCACGGCGACGTCGCTCGGCGGAGGTCTGCTGCTCCATCGCCTGCTGGACGTCCGCCGAGGGGTTCACTTCGCGGACTTCGACCGACTCGACTCGGACGCCCCACTCGTCGGTCGGCTCGTCGAGTTCCTTCCGGATGCGGCCGTTGATCTCCGAGCGCTTGCTCAGCGTGTCGTCCAAGTCCATGTCACCCAGGACCGCTCGCAGCGTGGTCTGGGCGAGATTCGAGACCGCGCGCTTGTAGTCGTCGACTTCGAGGAACGCCTTCTTCGCGTCCATCACCTTGATGTAGACGACCGCGTCCGCCGTCACGGGCGAGTTGTCGCGCGTGATGGCTTCCTGGCGCGGGACGTCGAGGGTCTGGGTCCGCATGTCGAACGGGTAGGTGTTGTTGACGAACGGCGGGACGAAGTTGATCCCGGGTTCGAGCAATTTCCGGTAGTCGCCGAGCACCGTGAGCGCACGTTTCTCGTAGGCGTTGACGATCTCCACCGCGCTGTAGACGGTGATGATCGCGACCGCCAGCACTAACAGTACCACGATCGCCGGGGCGAGCGTGAGCCCGGCCTGGAGCGGAACGAGTGTCATCCAGCTTGAGTTAGGAAGACGGGGACATAAGGGTTCGGTCGGGGAAAAACGATAGCCGGGACCGGCGGTGACGCCGATTCACGCGGTTTCGTGCTCGCGCTCGTCGTCGGGTTCCTCCTCGCGGCCCTGGGCGAGTTCGCGTTCGATGTCGCCCTCGATCGCCGAGAGCGACTCGACGGTGACGACGTTGCCGCCGCCGGGGTCGGTGACCATCACGGGTTCGCCTTCGGGGATCTCGCCGTCGAGAGCGCGCGCGGCATAGTAAGGATTGAATCCGCCACCGTCGAGTTTGACCTGGCCACCCGAGTGGGTCACGCGCTCGGTGACCCGGCCCGACTTCCCGCGGAGCGAGTCCGAGTCCGTGGTTTGGGCCATGTTCTTCCCGCCGTAGAAATCGAACTTTCGATAGGCGTACAGGGTCCCCGCACCGCTGGCAACCACGACCGCGGCGAGGATGGCTGCCAGTATCACGCCGCCGAGACCGAGAGCACCGAGCGCCACCCCGACCATGCCGGCGACCAGCAGCGCAACCCCCAGTACCACGAAGTGCGCACCAGGGGCGAGCGCCTCCAAGCCCATCAATCCGAGCCCGGCGACCACGAGCACCAGCGGAAGCTGGTTGAGGAGGAGGTCCGCCTGGAGCGGGATCGCACCAGCCGCGAACGCCAGTACCATAGTCGTGTGTTAGAGCGACGCGTGATTAACTGTTGGGTCCGACGTTCAGATCCCGAGGATCACGACCAGCGCGACCGCGACCCCGAGGCAGACGAACAGCGTGTTCTCGAGACTCGGGGAGCCGGGTTCGATGTCGGTCGTGCCCGCCTCGCCGAAAACGTCGGTCGCTTGGTCGGCCGACTCAATCCCGGTTCCGTCGCCGCCATCCGTCGCGTCGTCACCGTCCTCGAAGTCCTCGACCGCGTATTTCCAGTCGTCGGCCATACGCCGGAGACGGGTTCCAGCCTGAAGTGCGTGCCGCCAGACACACAGGAAACGAAACAGGCCCGATGGAGAGCGTATCGTATTCACTCGGACACGCGCGGCTCGACAGTTGTTCGACTCGGCACCCGACTCGTGGTGTACGGCTGCCTCTGGCTAGTTATCGGACTCGTCGTCTTCGTCCGAATCGCCCTCGTCGTCCTTTCGCTCGACAGCAACATCGGCTTCGATCTCCACATCGATGTTCAGATCCTCCGTTTCGAGCGTTGCTTCGGCCTCTTCTGGATGGTCCAACTCGATTTCAAGTTCGTCGCCGTTTACTTCGACTTCGAGATCGACATCGACATCCTCGGCCATACTCGGAGAATGACACAATAGCATCAAAAAGCCACCGATTGTAGATGGAGTCCCCATCCTGTAGCCCTGTGTGTGGTGATTCCTACGACAGCTTCTCTACAGCAGGGATCAGTACTCAACGGCTCGGCGAGGGCTCACGACGTACTCGACGGCTCCGGCACCGTCGGCGAACTCGTACCCGATCTCGATTGGGGTTTCGGTGCCGAGTTGGAGGCCGATGTCGGGAGCGTCGGCGATCGCTCGATTGATCGCGTTCAGGTAGTCGAGCGAGAACAACGAATGTGCGTCACCCGGCGTGAAGTCGACGAGATCGTCCGCCGTGAGCGCGAGCGAGACGTCATCGGTGTCGCCCTCGGCCTCGACGTAGAAAGTCTTCGCGTCCGCATCGATCCCGAACGCGATCTGATTCGCGACCATGTCCGCTGCTCGCAGGGCCTGGTCGATGACGTCGGCGTCGACGACGGCCTCGCCGGTGAGGTCGACCGCCGTCTCCGAGAGATCAGGTGGTGATCGGATCGCCTCGGGATCGATGAGCGCCAGCGTGTATTCGAGTTCGTCGATGACGATTTCGAGCGTGCGCGTTTCGGGATCGAGAGCGAGCGCCACTCGTTGCCCGCGATCGGCCATCCCGACGACCGCCGCGAGCCGATCGACATCGACGCCGATTCGCCCGCCACCAGCCTCGTACGCTTCGAACGCATCGTCGGAGAGTTCGAGGTCAACCATCGCGACGCTCGCCGGATCGACCGCCGGTATCCGGACACCATCGTCGTCGAGATGGAGGCAACATTCGTCGACGAGCGCGCCCACGAGACCGACAACCGTCTGTGCCGTTTCGGCGCTCACGACCGCCTCGAACGGCCGGGGTGACGATTCCTCCGCATCACTCACTCGTGCCATACTTCTCGTCACCACGCCAACCGAATAAGACTTTTTGACAGCGAATCGGATGATAACCCGAAACAGGTTATATTTATATACCTCTGTCGGATAGCGTAACTTGATTCAGAGTATGTCGGGCAGAGAACGCGGTGTCCTGAGTCAGGCGGATCGGGCGTATCTCCGTGGCGAGACGGAGTTCGCGAGTGCGCAGTCGGAGCGGAACGCGCGATCACGCATCCGTGACCGGATCCACGACGCCGTCCTCGACTTCGAGGTACTGATCGAGCACCTCCCGGACCACGACCGCGAGATCGTGTTCGAAAAGCGGTTCGACCGGATGGAGGGGACCGAGGCGTTCGACGCCCTGGTGTCCGCAGTGGCGTTCCTCTATCAAGCGATCGACGATACCGAGGTCGCGTTCGAGACAGTACTGAAGGAGGCGATCAACCTCGCGGAGGCGAAAGACGACCGGGCCGCGACCGTCGACCTCGATCTGACCTTTCAGACTCTTTCGGCCGAGCAGCTCCAGCACAAACTGGAGCAGGGAGAATCGCTATCGCTCACCGAGATCGCGTATCTCCATCAAAGCGACGAGGTTGGACCGGACGAACTCGCGGCGTACTTCGCCACCGCCGAGGCAGCGACCGAAGAGATCGACGACGGCCGTATCCAGTCGAAGGTGACGAACTTCTGAATCGGAAGTGGACGAGCGTGGTCTATGGACGGATCAGCGGATCTTCGTTCCGGGGACGCTATCGTCGTGCGTCGTGAGCAGATCCGCGTCCTCGCCCGCCGCGAGCACCATTCCATTACTTTCGACGCCGAACAGCTCGTTCTTCTCGATGTTCGCGAGCACGACCACCCGGGTGCCTGCTAAACTACTGAGATCGTGGAGCTGCTTGATCCCCGCGACGACCTGTCGGGTTTCGACACCGAGATCGACCTCCAGCCGGGCGAGGTCGTCCGCCCCCTCGATCCCTTCGGCGAGTTCGATCTCGCCGACCCGGATGTCGAGATCCTGGAACGCCTCGAACCCGATCCGTTCGTCGGCGAGCGCCGCGATCTCGGCGTCGATCTCATCAGGTGCGTCGTCCGCGTCGTCCTCGCTGGCGGCCGCGATCTCGGCTTCGAGTGCCTCGTTCAGCTCCGCGACGCGGTCGTCCTCGATCTTCTCGAACAGCTCTTCGGGCGCGTCGAAGTTCGCGGATGGCGCGTCGAGCGCCGCGTCGAGGGTGGCGTCGTGGACCGAGCCGGACTCGTCGAGCTGGTCCCAGAGCCGTTCGGCGGTGCTCGGGAGCGCCGGTTCGGCGAGCACCGCGATCGCCTTCGCGATCTGGACGCAGTCCCGGATGACCGCGCCGCGTTCGGGGTCGTCGAGGTTCCACGGCTCGTGGCCCTGGATGTACTCGTTGCCGAACTGAGCGAGTTTGACGGGGGCCTGACCGACCGCGCGAATGGAGTAGTCGTCGACGCCCGCCGCGAAGTCGTCGATCGCATCCTCGATGCGCTCTGCGACTTCATCCGAAACCTCGCCGTCGGGCGTCCCCTCGTAGTTGCGGTAGGCGAACAGGAGGGAGCGATAGCAGAAGTTGCCGAGCGTGCCCACCAGCTCGCCGTTGACTCGCTCGGCAAAGCGTTCCCACGAAAAGTCGACGTCCTGCTGGAACCCCGTCCCGGTGGTGACGTAGTACCGGTAGAGGTCGGTGTCGAACCCCTCGTCGAGATACTCGTCCGCCCAGACGGCCCGGTTCCGACTGGTCGAGAATCCCTTGCCATCGAGGTTGACGAACCCGCTTGCCAGCACCGAACGCGGCTCGTTGTACCCCACTCCGTGGAGCACGGCGGGCCAGAAGACGGTGTGGTGCTGGATGATGTCCCGGCCGATGACGTGGACGATTTCGCCATCTTCCTGCCAGACTTCCTCCCAGTCGTATTCGTCCGCACCGACACGCTCGCTGTACTGCTTCGTGGAGGCGACGTACTCGATCGGGGCGTCGACCCAGACGTAGAGCACGAGGTCCTCCTCGCCGGGGTACTCGATCCCCCAGTCGAGATCGCGGGTGATACACCAGTCCTGAAGTTCGCCCTCGATCCACTCGCGGGGCTGGTTGCGCGCGTTCGCGGTCCCGTCGAGGCGGTCGATGAACTCGCCAAGGTACTCTTGGAACTCCGAGAGTCGGAGGAACTCGTGCTCGCGGGTGCGGTACTCCGCGGGGTTCCCAGTAATAACGCTCGTAGGCTCTTCGATCTCACCCGGTTCGAGGTGGCGACCGCAGCCTTCGTCGCACTCGTCGCCGCGGGCGTGCTCGCCGCAGTACGGACACGTCCCCTCGACGTACCGATCGGGCAGGGGTTGATTCTCTTCGGGGTCCCACGCGACTTCGATTTCCTTCTCGTAGATATACCCATCCTCGTCGAGTTCGCTGACGAACCCCTGGGTGAGTTCGACGTTCGTGTCTTCGGCCGTGTGGCCGTAGTTGTCGAACTCGACGTCGAACTTCGGGAACGTCGCTTCGTACTTCTCGTGGTGGCGCAGTGCGAACTCCTCCGGCGAGACGCCCTCGCGCCACGCGTTGACCGCGACGGGCGTGCCGTGCATGTCCGATCCCGAGACGAACGCGGTCTCCTGGCCGAGTTTTTCGAGCGCGCGGGCGTAGGCGTCGCCGCCGACGTAGGTACGGAGGTGGCCGACGTGGAGATCGCCGTTGGCGTACGGCAGTCCACACGTGACCACCGCCGGGTTCTCGGTGGGGAACGACTCGTGGCTCATGGGTAGCGATACCTCGATGCGGGCCTAAAGCCCGCGGTTTTGTTGACGTGCATTGTCGGTGACTGGTGTTGGGTGTGACTGGAAGGCGAACGATCGGAGAACGCGCCGCGGTTTCTGCGCCCGCCCGTCGTCACCGCGTCAGCGGTCCGGCGAGCCGGCGGGTCCACCACGCGCTACGCATAGCGCGCAGTCGCATCACGTGGTGGACCGTCGGGAACACGCCTTCGTGTCCGAGCGCGGGACTCATAACGGTGTTCCTCACGACGAGCAGCCGACACCGACGATCTCGGATCGACGGAACTCCAGTTCACAGGGCGAAGAACGGCGAGAGCACGCCCACGGTGATGAGCAGGCGACCGATGCTCCCGGTGAAGGTGGCGGCGGCGAACTTCACGTAGTCCTCCTCCAAGACAGTGAACGCGTAGATCGAGATCGTGTCGGGAAAGAACGGGACCGAGAGCGCGAGCGCGAGCCCGATGTAGCCGTACTTCCGCGCGAGCTCGACCGTCCGGCGCTCGGACCACTCCACGACGTCGAAGCGCGATTCGCGGAGCCGGTCGATAACGGGGCCGGACTGTCGTCTCGCCTCGTGACCGAGGTGGAACGCAACCACGCTGCCGGCGGCCTTGCCGAGTCCGCTCACCAGCATGATGACTGCGAGGGCAACGTTCTCGGGCAGTCCGAATCCGAGACCGGTCGCAGCGGGAACGAGGACGATTTCGCTCGGCAACGGCAGCACGACCGCGATCAGAAACGAGTACGCCGCGATGAGCAACAGTCCGATGGGGCCCGTCGCGGTCTCGACCGCTTCCTCTAGCCCGCCGAACTGCAGCGGCACGATCGTCCCGGCCGCAGAATCCGTGAGAAGCAGCCACTCCGCGGCCAGGGGGAATGACACGAGCGGGAATCCACACTCGCGCGTCCTAAGTGTGGTGTTATTCGACGCGATCGAGATCGGTCACGAACCGCTCGAGCGTCCCGCGAGTGACGTGGGGCATACAGACCACCCGGAGGTCGCCCGTCGCCGTGCGCGCGATCCGCCAGCCGCCCTCACGGAGCGCGTCGAACTCGCTCTCGGGGAGGGTGGCGGCGATCAGGGGGAGTTCCGGCTCGACGACTTCGTAGCCCCGTTCGTCGAGCGCGGCGGCGAGCCAGTCGGCGTTCGCCTGGCAGCGCTCGGCCTGCTCGCGGTAGCCGTCGGGCCAGAGTTCGTCCATCGCGGCGGCCGCGCTCGCGACGCCAGCCCCGCTCCGGGTCCCGGTGAGGCTGGCCTGGGAGGCCGATTCGAGGTACGGCGTGTCGATCGCGAGGACATCGAGTAGATCGGGAGAGCGCGCGAGCAGTCCGCCGGCAGGCACGGCCGCACGGCCGAGCTTGTGGGGGTCGATCGTCAGCGTGTCGACAGCGGCATGGTCGAAGTGCCAGTCGTGATCCGTGAACGGGAGCTGGAACCCACCCCATGCGGCATCGACGTGACACAGCGCGTCCGTCTCGTCCGCGAGATCGGCGATAGCAGGAATGGGATCGACGCGCCCGTATTCGGTCGAGCCGGCGACGCCGACCACCGCGACCGTATCGCTGTCGACGAGTTCGCCCATCACCTCGGGGTCGGCCCGGTAGTCGTCAGCGAGCGGTGCGGTCCGGAGTTCGAGACCGAGCACGGCGGCGGCCTTCTGAAAACTGAAATGGACGCTCGCGGGCGCGACGACGTTCGCCCGACCGTCGGCCGCCCCGCTCGTCGCGCGATCACGCGCGATCCGCATCGCCTGGAGGTTCGCCTCGGTGCCACCGCTGGTGATGTATCCTGCCGCATCCGGATGACCGGCGATCTCGTCGAGGGTCGCTACGGCCTCGCGTTCGAGGTCGGCGACGGTCTCGTAGGTGGCGGGGTCGCCGGGGTTCGTCGCGAGGAACTCCTCGGCGGCCGCGCGGGCCGCGGGATGGGGTTCCGTACACATCGAGGAGAGGACACGGGAGAACTCCTGCGGGGTGGCCCGCTGCATAGCCATGGCTGGAGCGTGGCAGGTTTAGCCGTTGTGTCTTCGATACCTCACCAAGCGACCGAAAACCGCCCGGGACCGATCGAACCGCCAGCTCAGCGAACGGTGTCGAGAATGAGTTTCTGTTCGACCCGCTTGACCTCGTGCTGGACGTCACGGACGGCGTCGATGTTCGCCGAAATCGAGGAGACACCCTCGTTGACGAGGAAATCGACCATTTCGGGTTTCGAGCCGGCCTGGCCACAGATACTCGTCTCGACGTCGTTCTCACGACACGTTTCGATCGTCTCGGCGATGAGTTCGAGCACCGCGGGGTGGAGCTCGTCGAACCGGTCGGCGACCTGGCCGTTGTTCCGGTCGACCGCGAGGGTGTACTGGGTGAGGTCGTTGGTGCCGAAGGAGGCGAAGTCGATCCCGGCCTCCGCCATCTCCTCGACACACAGCGCGCTCGCGGGCGTCTCGATCATGACGCCCCATGACCGCTTGTCGATATCGATGTTCGCTTCTTCAAGCAGATCGCGCGCCGCCCGGACGTCCTCGACGTCGTTCACGAGCGGGAACATGATCTCGACGTTGTCGTAGCCCATCTCGTACAGCCGGCGGAACGCTTCGAGCTCGTGGACGAACACGTCGGGTGTGTCGAGGCTCCGGCGGATGCCCCGATACCCCAACATGGGGTTGTGCTCGTCGGGCTCGTCGCCGCCGCCCTGGAGCTGGCGGAACTCGTCGGTCGGTGCGTCGAGCGTGCGCACCCGCACCGGCCGGGGGTAGAACTCGTCGGCCGACCGCCGGACGCCCTCGACGATCTCGTCGATATAGGCGTCCTCGCCGTGGTCCGCGATGTACTTCTCGGGGGTCTTGTTCGTCGAGAGGATCATGTGCTCCAGGCGGAGCAGTCCGACCCCGTCCGCGCCGGTCGCGGCCGCGCGTTCGGCGGCTTCGGGGATCGAGACGTTGACCTTCACCTCGGTCGCGGTCATCGGTTTGACCGGGGACTGCGGGCGGACTTCCTCGACGGCGTCGCGCTCGCCGTTCGCGGTCCGGCCCTCGCGGATCGAGCCCTTGTCCCCGTCAATGGTGACGAGTTGGCCGTCTTCGAGGGTTCCAGTCGCGCTCTGTGAACCCACGACCGCGGGCACACCGAGCTCGCGCGAGACGATGGCGGCGTGGGAGGTCATCCCACCCTCGTCGGTCACGATCCCGCCCGCGCGCTTCATCGCAGGCACCATGTCGGGCGTGGTCATCTCGGTCACGATGATGTCGCCCTCCTCGACCTTGTCGAGCTGGTCGAGCGTCCCGACGATCCGGACCGAGCCGCTCGCCACGCCGGGGCTCGCACCGAGCCCCGTGAGCAGCACCTCCTCGGCCGTCGTGTCGTCACCGCCACCGTCGGCGACGCCTGCCTCGGCCCCGCCGGCTTCCGCCCCTGACTCGTCGGCCTCGGTGATCGTCGTGATCGGCCGCGACTGGAGCATGAACACCTCGCCGTCGAAAACTGCCCACTCGACGTCCTGGGGCTCGCCGTAGTGGTCCTCGACGCGCTCGCCCAGTTCGACTAGCCTGTGGATCTCGCTCTCGTCGAGCACCTGGGCGGTGCGTTTGTCATCGGGGACCTCGCGCGAGACGGTCTCGCCGGTCTCGCTTTTCTCGTACATCGTGTTCTTTTCGGCGACCGTCACCGAGTCGATCTCGCCGCTCGCCCGGTCGAAGACGTAGTTGTCGGGCGAGACCTCGCCCGCGACGACCGCCTCGCCGAGCCCCCACGCGGCCTCGATGATGAGATCGTCCTCGCCGGTCGAGGGATGGGAGGTGAACATCACACCCGACTTCTCGGCGTCGACCATCCGCTGGACGACCACCGCGATGTCCACCTTGTCGTGCTCGAACCCCTGTTGCTCGCGGTAGTAGATCGCGCGCTGGGTGAACAGCGACGCCCAGCACTCCCGCACCCGCTCGACGAGGTCCTCCTCGGTGACGTTCAGGAACGTCTCCTGCTGGCCCGCGAAGGAGGCGTCCGGGAGGTCCTCGGCGGTGGCCGACGAGCGCACCGCGACGAACGCCTCGCCGTCGTCGAGGTTGCCGTAGGTTTCGACGATCTCCTCGCGGAGATCGTCGGGCATCTCGGTGTCGAGGATGAGCTCCTCGGCGCGGGCCTGGGCCTCCGCGAGCGCGGCCGAGTCGTCGGGATCGACATCGACCGCCTCGAAGAGCGCCTCGTCGATCCCGGTCTCCTCGATGAACGAGCGGTAGGTGCCTGCGGTGACGACGAACGCGGGCGGCACGGGCAGTCCGGCACCGGCGAGTTCGCCGAGCGACGCCCCCTTGCCGCCGACGTCGCCGATGTCGTCCTTTCCGACCTCGTCCAGCCAGAGTACTGCCATGTGGATCAACACTCACGAACGTGAATAAAGAACCTTCCGAACCAGCCGAGCGACAGCACCGAGACGACGTCGTTCCTACACTTCTCCCGTCGCCCGGTGTAGTGAGGTGATGGGGACCGCTGTCGTGTCCTGCCGGGATCAGACCGTCGTGTGCTTCCGGATCCGATAGACGAGTCGGACAGCGGCGACGAGAACGGCGAGCGCGAAGAGCGTTTCGAGCAGCGAGGAGGTGGCTCCGACGGCGGTGACGATCCCGAAAACAACGATAGCGAGACTGATCCGGATGATGGTTCCACCCGCGAGATCGGCGAGCGCCGCCTCGTCGGTGACGGCGGTCGGATCGTAACCGGCGAGGAGAAACGTCCAGCCGCGGAACTTGATGAGATAGCCGATCACCAGCACACCCAGACCAACGAGGACGGTTAGAGCACTCGATACGGGCAGTGCGAGGAGTTCCATAAACGAAATCGGTTCGAATATAGTATAAGTCTTCTGTCGGTACCGGCGTGATTTATGCCTCGATCACGCCGGCCTTATCGATCTCGGGGACCGTCAGCTCGCCGTCGAGTGCGATCGACGCGCGACCCCCGACCCGCACCCGTTCGCCGGCGGGGGCATCCTCGTCGATGCGGACGTCGACACGGCCCGGGCGGTCCACGAAGTGGCCCTGCTCGAAAGTCATCTCGGTCGCCTCGACGGCCTCGAAACGTCGGAGATACGCCCCGACCGCGCCGCTCGCGGTGCCCGTCACGGGGTCCTCGGGAATCCCCGCACCTGGCGCGAACATCCGGCCGTGAGCGGTCGCGTCGGCGGTGAGCGTATCGAACGTGACGGCGTACAGCCCGGTCGCGTCGACCGTCTCACAGAGCGTTTCGATCGCGGCCATGTCGGGCTCGCACTCGCCGAGAACGGAGAGGAAGGTGACAGGTACGACCAGAAACGGGAGGCCGGTCGAACTCCGGGCCATCGGGAGATCGACATCCGTGATCGCCGCGGGATCGACGCCGAGTGCGGCGGCCACCCGCTCGATGTCGGGATCGACAGTTTCGATTTCGGGATCGTTCTGGGTCATCCAGACCCGGTCGCCGTCGATCTCGACGTCGAGCACGCCGACGTCGGTTGCGAGCGTGTGCGCCCCGTCGTCGATCGTGCCGTCCTCACGGAGCAACGCGTGGCTCGCGATCGTGGCGTGGCCGCAGAGATCGACCTCGGTCGACGGGGTGAAGTAGCGCACCCGTCGGTCAGCATCGTCAGCCGAGCGGAGAAAGGCGGTCTCGCTCGCCCCGATTTCACGCGCGATCGCCTGCATCTGGGCGGCTGAGAGGCCGTCGGCCGCTGGCACCACGCCGGCGGCGTTGCCCGCGAGCGGTTCGTCGGTGAAGGCGTCGATCAGGAGCGCCCGGACCGATTCCATACCGACGGGTCGCCGTCGGGCGTCCTCAATCCTCCGGCCGGACGTTCCACGCTGGTGACCTATGCGCCGTCCGGGCTGGCGGTGGTCGGCGGGCGCTCGTATCGGCTGGCGAGGTCGAGGTACGACATCGCTCGTTCGTGGCCGTCGGCGAGGCAGGCACGCTCGCGGGTGGGATCGTATTCGACGAGTCCACTCCGGTCGAGCGCCGGAAGATGCGTCCGAGCGAGATCGGTGGCGACTTCGCGGCACGCGCCAGCCACCGCCGCGATCGGCTGGCCCGCCTCGGCAGCTGCGATCACCCCGGCGAGATCGCGGAGCGCGAGTCCGTCCTCGACCTCGAGGAGGGCGTAGAGCACGTACCGTCGGCGACGAGCGGCGAGAACGTCGAAGATGGCGTCGGTGTCGAGCATAGCAGCGGAGTTCGTCCGACACAATATGAAAGACCTGCGCTCATTCGCAGGGAGGTTATATACTGGGTCGGTACCAGCGATCGACGACCGTTCGATGGACGTTCGACGGACAGGGTTAACCGATCCGGTCACGGAATCACGCCGGAGCACCACCATGTCCGAACTGCCGGACGATTTCACCTGCACCGTCACCAACTGGGAGTATATCTACGGTCGGTGTCGGGCGGTCGCCGACCAGGTCAAGCGCTCGGGGTTCGAACCGGAGGTGGTCGTCGCGCTCGCCCGCGGCGGTTGGTTCGCGGGCCGGTGTCTGTGTGATTTCCTCGGGCTCGACGACCTCACCAGTCTGAAGATGGAGCACTACGTCGGTACCGCCGCCAAAAGCGGCGAGCCCGAGGTCAGGTACCCGATGCCCGAGGGCTCCGTCGCGGGCAAGGACGTGCTCATCATCGACGACATCGCCGACACCGGCGGGTCGATCGAACACGCCCACGAGTACGTTCTCGACCGCGATCCCGACGGCGTCCGCACCGCGACCCTCCAACTCCTGGGAACCAGCGAGTTCGAACCCGACTACGTCGGCGAGCGCCTCGACGAGTGGGCGTGGATCGTCTACCCGTGGAACTTCATCGAGGACATGATCTGTCTCTTATACACATCTCTGATGGCGCGA